>JAAFHJ010000001.1 GCA_013298325.1 Myxococcales bacterium
GTGTCGTCGATGTCGTCCCAGTTGCCCGAGTAGGTGAGCGGCCCTTTGTAGAGGCCCCGGATTTGACGAATGACGTCGAGGAACCGGGGAGCATGCTGGGAGGTCACCCAGCCGCGCATTTCGACGCCGACCGAGAAGAGATCGACGCCGCTCTCCTCGGCGACCTTCGCCCACGCGAGCACGTAACGTTCGTAACTCTTTGCCCAATTTTCCCAGGCCGCGTCGCTCCCGGGGTCGACCAGCGCGCGCCACTCGCCGCTCTCCACCCAGAGGTGCGGGACGATCATCACGCGGAGGCCGAGCGTGTGGGCGAGGGCGACACTCGCTGCAACCTGCACGCGATTTTCCGCGAAGGGGGCCTCGAAGGTCGGGTCGATCCCGCGCCCTTTCAGGTCGCCGACGCGGCCAAACGGCGTGAGTGCGACCCAGGTCGCCCCCATCGCTTTTGCTTCGAGGACGGTCCGCACGTAGGCGTTCGAGCCGTAGCCGCGGCCCGGATGGTAGGCGTTTTCGATGGGGCCGACGGTGATCCCGCGGATCGCGTTGTTGCCGGCATCCCGGAAGCCGGTCGCAGACGGGAAGACGGTGAGCCGATCGGCGGCAAGAGCAGGCGCCGAAGCTCCCAAGACTGCGGCGGCGACCGTGACTGTGACCGCACGGACGGCTCTCATGCCACTGCCCCAGGCCCTAGGTCGCCCGGGGGGCGGCGGCGGGGGCGCTCCTTGAGCACGCCGGAGACTACCCGCTCGATCTTCCCGAGATCCTTGGCAATTCGGACGTCGACGAAACCGTGGCTCTCGAACAGTTCGGCGACGACGGGTGCCTGCCCGGCCATGAGTTCGAGGGCGAAGACCCCTTGTGGGCGCATCACCTTCGGCGCCCCGGCGACGAGGCGACGAACGAGGTCGAGGCCGTCAGCGCCGCCGTCGAGGGCCATCCGAGGTTCAAACAAACGGACATCCGGCATCAGCGTGTCGCATTCGGCACTCGGAATGTACGGAGGATTCGCGACGACCAAGTCGAAAGGGATCCGCGAAACTTTCGCGATTCCTGCAAAGAGATCGGCCTTGTGAAAGGCGACGTTGTAGGCGCCGAGGCGAAGGGCATTTTCGCGGGCGACAACAAGGGCGTCGTCCGACAAATCGCAGGCGAAGACCTTCGTCGTCGGGCGTGCTTTGGCCAGCGTGATGGCGACGCAACCGGAGCCGGTGCATAGGTCGAGGGTGCGCGCCGAAAGCGGGATTTGTTTGGTGCGCTCCAGCGCGACGTCGATGAGCGTTTCCGTGTCGGGTCGGGGGACGAGCACCCGCGCGTCGACGTGGAAACTACGCCCATAGAATTCCCGAAAACCTCGTAGATAGGCGATCGGTTCGTGGGATCTCCGGCGTTTGATGAGCGCACGAAGTGCCTGCAACTCCGCATCGTCCAGAGGGCGATCCCCCTGCAAGAAAATCTCGGTACGTGTCAGGCCGAGGGAATGAGACAGCAAGACTTCGGCGTCGAGACGCGGCGCTTCGATGCCGCGCGTACGAAAGTCGTCGGTCGCCCACTTGAGGAGGCGACCGACGGTCCAAAGTTCTTTGCTGTCGTCGCTCACGAGGCGGCTGCCGCGCGCGCTTCTGCAACGATTGCTTCGACTTCTGCGCGATTTGCGGCGAGTTCCTCTTCGGAGCCCGCTTCAAAGCGGAGCACCAGGATCGGGCCGGTGTTGGAGGCGCGGACGAGGCCCCAGCTCGGAGCGGCGACGCCATTGCTGATCGTCTTCGAAGGGAACGAAATTCGGGCGCCGTCAATGGCGACAACCGGATTCCCCTTCGCCTGATAGTGGGCGGTCACCTTGGCGACGACATCGAACTTGATCGCGTCGGGACAATCGACGCGGAGCTCGGGGGTGGTGAAGGTCGCCGGGACGTCGGCGAGCATCTCCGAAAGGGAGCGGCTGTCGTCGGCGAGGATCTCGAGGAGGCGGAGCCCGGCGTAGAGGGCGTCGTCGAAGCCGAACCAGCGATCGGCGAAGAAGAGATGCCCGGACATTTCCCCGGCGAGGAGGGCACCGCTCTCCTTCATCTTGGCTTTGATCAGCGAATGGCCGGTCTTCCAGAGAATCGGGTTTCCGCCATTCTTCGCGATGTCGTCGTAGAGGGTCTGCGAGCACTTGACCTCGCCGATCACGGAGGCGCCCGGGTGCACCTTGAGGAGCGCACGCGAGAACAAAATCATGAGCTTATCGCCCCAGATGATGTTCCCGAGTTCGTCAACGGCGCCGAGGCGGTCTGCATCTCCGTCATAGGCGAGACCGACCCTCGCCCCGGTCTCCTTCACACGCGCGATCAATGCGGCAAGGTTCTTCGGAACCGTCGGATCGGGGTGGTGGTTCGGGAAGGTCCCGTCCATGTCGCAGTAGAGGGGATCGACCTTCACGCCGGCGCGCTCAAGCGCCTGAACGCCGAGGGGGCCGCCAGAGCCGTTGCCGGCGTCGAGGACGCAGGCGACCCCTTTGCCGGAGAGGCGAATGTCCTTCACAAGGGCATCGAGGTAGGGCTCGTGGAGGTTGATCGACTCGATGGAGCCCGATTTTTCCGGAGCAAAATTCGAAGCTTCGATGCGTTCACGGAGTGCGATGATCTCGGCGCCGAAGAAGCTCGCCTTCCCGATCATCATCTTGAACCCGTTCTCGTCGCCCGGGTTGTGGCTGCCGGTGATCATGATGCCGCCGTCGGCATTTGTATGATGCACGGAAAAATAGAGGTACGGGGTCGGTCCGACGCCGATGTCGATGACGTGGACCCCCTGGCGGGTGAGCCCGCGAACGAGCGCTTCGTGGAGGCGGGGGCCGGAGAGGCGGCAGTCGCGGCCGACGCAAATGCGCAGCGGCGCAGCGCTTTCGCGCCCCTCGGCAAGGCGGCTGGCGAAGGCGCGGCCGATCCCTTCGGCGACGTCGTCGGTGAGGTCGCGGTCGGCGACGCCGCGGATGTCGTACTCGCGGAAGCTGGATTTGTTCATCGGGGATCGTTCTTGCGAGAAATCGTTCTCATTTACAAGTGCGCGATGGTGCGGATTAAGGTCGCAGGATGGACGACGTCCCGCAGACACCGCCCGCCGAGGTGCGCCCCGCGGAAGCCCCGGCCGCTCCGGAGGCGGCTGAAGCGCCGCGCGCAGGCAATTCGCAGGGGCCCAGCGATGAGAAGCCGTCGGAGGTGAGTCCGCCCCCGCCGCCCGCCCGCCTGCGTGCAACGGCGCTCGTGTCGAGTCGGTTAGGCCCCCTCAGCGACCGTGAGGGGGAACTTTGCGCGCGCGCCGGCCGTCCGGACCTCCTCTACGTTGGCGGAGCGCTCGTCCTGGCCGGCAGCGCGGTCACTTTCGACGCGATGTACGTGAAGCATCACGTCGCCTCGCCGGCGCTCCGTGTCACCTCCTCCGGCTTCGTCGGGCTGACCTTCGGCGCGCTCCTCGGCGGCGGCATAGCCGCGCTCCCGAAGTGCCGCCTCGACGTCCTCACGCGAACCGCCCCCGAAGGGGCCGTCGCAAGCCCGTGGCCGCTCGCCCTGTCGACGGCCCTGTTTGCCGGCATCGCCTCCCCCTTCTTCGTCGCCATCGGCAAGGGTCGCGATCCCATTTCCTGGGAGGTGAGCGAACGCTCGATGCACGTGATTGTTCCAGGAATTACAGGATTTGCGGGGGCGCTGCTTCCGTACATCCCTGCCCTCGCGCCGCGCAATGGGCGGGCCGCCCGGGAGCTTCAAAAGCTCCAAATCGGCGCCCCCCCACAAGGGGCAGGAGCCTTCGCGACATTCACGACGAGCTTCTGAGTCGCCGAACGGTCAGCGATCGCGGGCCGCATCGGTCGCGCCCGCGTCGACGATCGCCCCGTCGCGTTGCCCGGCGTCGAAGGTGCCGACGTCCAGTCCCGCGTCTAGGAGGTCCTCTCCGCACGCGCCGGGAACGAGCGCGACGCCGGTTGCCCCCTCCGGACAGCCCCAGTCGCCATCGACGCAGACGAGGTCGACGCAGCCGCCGCCGTTGTTCTTCGCACAGGTCGCCCCTTCGGGGACCGGGCCGACGCAGATGGCGGCGTCGATGCTCGCGTCGTAGCGGACACCTCCATCGGTCGCGGGGGCACGGCTCTCTTCCGTGCATGCTGCACCGATTGCGGAAACGACGAGGCCGGCGAAAGCAGAAACGGCGAGAGCTCGAAAGCGCATCGCCGTTTCTTTACCACGATCTCGCGTCCGAAGTCGGTCAGCGGCGCGGGCGACGCGCCGTGAAAATCCCTGCAATTGCGAGGAGTCCGAAGAGTGCACCCGCGCCGGCCGTTTCGCTGGTGCCGGCCGTTGCACAACCGCCGCCCGCGACGAAGGTATCTTCGCTGGGGGTGACCGGCGTCGGATCCGGGGTGACCGGCGGCTCGATCGGTGTGGTGCGGTCCTTCGTGCTGAGGACGACGTTGTTGTAGATGCCGTCGTTGCCGCCGGCATTTGCAATCTGCACGTAGGCGATCGTCGCCCCTTCGGGAACGTCGACCTCTGCGGTCATCGTCGTTGCCCCTTGCGAGGCGGCGGCGAGGTTCACCGTCCTGTCGACAGTCGCCGTAATCGACTGGCCGCTGATCTTCCATTCAATCGGCTTGGCAAAGCGCACAAGGACCTGCGGCTTAAAGGGGCTAGGTTGGCCACCGAAACCACCAAAACCCGCGCCGCGATCGGTGGCATCAAAGCCAATGACCAGCTTGCCGTTCTTCGCCACGAGAGGAAGCGAGAACTGGGCGATACCTGGCACTGATTTGATATTAATCGTATCTTTGCCGGTCGCGTACCAGCCACCAATGTCGTCCTGGACGATGGCACCGGCGAGTGCAACGCCCGACTTCATCGCAAAGATGCGGTCGCAGCCGTTGAACACGCCACGCTTCGTCATCTCCGTTTGAAGAGCGGCTGCGCCGGCGGGGAGTTCCGTCTTCAGGGTGGCGATAAAGTACTTGGTGAGATCGGTGTAGTCGAGGTCCCCGTCGCCAGCATGGGTTCGCATCGACGCGTAGATCGCGGCGTCAAAAGCGCGGCGATCCCCCGCGGGAAGCGACTGGCGAGCCGACCACAAGCCGCCAGAAAAGAGCGTCGAGTCGCGGTGGACTTCGCCGAACACATCCTTCGGGCAGGTCTCCTGGTTGTCGAGGCTGCGGATCACGCCGCTGTTCTGACTGATGTCTTGCGAGGCGTATTCGCCCACATCCGGATCGCCAGCGAGGGCCGACGAGAAGTAGTCGGCGAGCCCTTCGTTCATGCCGCCGGGGGCGTAGGTCATCCCGTAGCGGTCAAAATGGACGGCGCCGAGCTGAATCGTGTCGTCGATCACGGCATGCGTAAACTCGTGATAGACGACGTCACCGTCGTAGGCGTAGTCCCGGCGCGGCCCCTGGCCGAACCAGATCCCACCGCCAGAAACTCCATAGAGGGACGCGAAAAAATCCCCCTGACCGCCATCATTCCCCGGGGAGAAAAAGGCGTTCTGAAAGGGCTCGAGCGGCTGATTGACGTCGGCGATCTTCTGGAGATTCTGCTGCGCGAGTCCCGCCGGGAGCTGAAGGTTCGCGATCGCTGCGAAGGGCTTCGCACGAACCACCTGCGCGGTCACATCTCCTCGGAGTTCCCGGAAAAATGCGTAGGCGCGCGACGTATGGTAGAACATCGAGACTTCCGAGTAGGCGTCCGCCTTGCTCGCGGCGCTCCCCTCAACGTCGGCCGGCTCGACGTCATAGTTGCCCTCGGCGTTCGGCGTCGCGACGTTGATCAGTTCGCAGGTGTGGGCGTCAAAAGCGAACCCGCTGAACGAAACATTCCGCTTCGTTTTCTTGTCGATGCAGTTGTAGCTCTGGACGAACTCATTCTTTAGAACGCCCGCCGTATCCGGCATCAACAACGGAAGAAGTCCGCGGGTCGGCGACTTCGTCGGGTTCGTTGAGAAGACGTTGGCGGCCCCCACGTGACGGCGAACGTCCATCCGCTCAAGGATTTCGCCGGTGCTTGCATCGACGACGACACGAAAGCGCGCCGGGGAGACCCCATCTTCCGGCGGGAGGAGCGTCCACACGAGGCGGGCGCCGTCGAAAGGTCCCGTGTAGAACGCAAGCTTCCCGTCGGCGCTTGCCACCGTCCGGCCGGTCGCCTCTTCGTAGCGGCGGATCGCGACAGCGACGGTAACCGCTGGAATTGCTGAGGAAGGGAGCTGGGTGGCGATCGAGCTGGAGACCTGTACGGCGCGGCCTGCACCGTCGTAGCGGACGGTCGCGCCGCGGCCGAGAACCGGGAGGCCGAGGTGGGTCTGCGAAAAGTGGACGACGGTGTCGCGCGTGCCGACTTCGTGGCGGGTTTCCGCGAGGCTTGCTCCGAGGGCTCGCGGATCGGCGGCGGCGATCGCGCGGAGGGAGACAGCCCGAACGTCGGCGGTCGTCGCAAGGCGCGCACCAAGATCGCCCGTATTTACAACGACTTGGTGGCTCGGAGCCCCTGTCGTTGCGAGGGCAATCGACTCCCTTGCGGGGAGCGCGACCTTCGACCCCGAGTCTGCAAACGCCGGGGCGAGGCCCGCCTGCGAGATCACGACAGCGAGGCTTGCGAACATGAACGAGCGGCGCATGAGACTCCTGATGTCTCGCGAGCGCGCGCCGGTCGAAAACGGGAGCGAGCGACTCCGAGCGATTCGTGGGGGCACAAACGAAAGTGGCCCCGCCACACTCTTCCGCGCTACCGTTGCTCCCTCTCGGGCCTGGCGGGTTTCACGTTTCGGAGTCGGCGAGGCCGTATTGAGAGTGCTCCTAGCCGTCCCGCAGGGGGATGTCCAGCAAGAAGCGTCGAATGGGGCGATTCAGTGGCAGGCGACGCGGACGAGTTGGGTGTTCGTCGCGCCTTTGCCCCCGTAGGTCTTCACCGAGTAGGGGGCCCCTTCCAGGATATAGCTCGGGATTTCCTTCAAGGACGCAACCGGTTCGCTAAAGAATTCCGAAGGTTGTG
Organism: Myxococcales bacterium; assembly: GCA_013298325.1. Lineage (GTDB taxonomy): Bacteria > Myxococcota_A > Polyangia > Polyangiales > Polyangiaceae > JAAFHJ01. The sequence continues at coordinate 7,005 of JAAFHJ010000001.1, forward strand.
CAACCCTCGCGTTGCCGTAGGCGACCGTCTGAAACGCGTGGCAGACACGCGGCTCCAGGGTGACGATCGCCCCGCGCATGCGCCGGTCGAGGGTACCGAGTTCGCGCCCGTCGAGGCGTACGACCGGCGGCTCGTCACAGCCGCCTGTGACGACCGTCGTCTGTTTGGTGCCCGGTGCGATCACAAGCTTCCCGACTTCGAGCTTACCGGTGACGGCGCCCCAGTCGACGATAACATCAAACTTATCGGGAAGTTTCGCGTGAAGAAAGAGCATGAACGCGTGGTCCGCGCCCTTGATCTGCTTCGCAACCTCGGAGTCGCTCATCGCTTGCCAGAGCGGTGGCGGCCCCTCGATCGGAAAGGGGACCCGTCCACAAATGCCGTCAAATTCGATAGCAAATGCGCCCCAAAGCGTCGGCCGGAGTTCCGCTTTCGGCCCCGTCCACCGTGTGTGGATGCTGATTCCATCGGACTCGCGCTGGAGGACGCCCACCGGCTTCCCGTCGCGGAGGAGCGTCGCCCCCGCGTACGTGAGGATCGGGTAGGTACCGCTGGAGCCGTTGTGATCTTTTTCGGTGATTTGGGCGTGATAGGGGATTTCTTCTGGGAGCCGGTGGCACCCGAGCACGAGGGGGAAAACCGCCGTTGCGAGGCACCGTCTCCACGCGTTCACTTCTGCGCCGGGTTCGCGATGCGTCCGAAGAAGAAGAGCGTGCCGTTCTTCGGGTTGCGGACGAGGAAGAGGAACGGGCGATCGGCCTTGAACGCGACCGGCATCACGATGCCTCGTGTCGCCATGACCACCGCGGTAGCGGCGGCCGCCTCGGTCCCCTCTTCGTCGACGGCGACGAAGGTCTTGTGGAAGACGTCACTGATTTTCAAACCGGGCTTTTCCGTAGAAATGCCTGAAAAATCAGCATTATCTGCGAATGCGTTACTGATTCCGAGCGCCTGAAGCTGGGGCTTCACAGAGCCGCCCCACCCAAAGGTGAACTTGGGAAGCGCAAGTGCAACCTGCATCGATTGCCCCGTCGCATCGAGGGTGGAAAGGTGGTCGGCGAGGCCGGTTGCCGACCACTCCTCCAACGACTTACCGGTGGGCGGGAGGATGAACGTCGCGACGAGCTGGGAGCCGGCGTAGGGGACGTCGACGGCAAGTGCGCCGTCGTCGAACTTCGCAACCCGGTACTCGCCGGTCTTGTGCATCGTCGGCACCTTCACCGAGCCGCTCGGCGCCGCGAAGGGCTCGTCGACGGTCGCCTTCTTGTCGAAGGGCTTTTCCCACGTCCCCTTGAAATACACGGCGTTGGTGAGAACGACCCGGGTCTCCTGGGTGAGGGAGCCCTTCGGCAGGAGCTCGCTAATCTTGTCGTTCGTCGCCGACGAAACCCACTTGTTGATCGTCCCGCGGGAGGCCTCCGCACCGGTCCGAAAATCGGTGAACTCCTGGCCGAGGTCCTTCGGGCCGTTGCCGAAGGCGACGTGAACGTTCTCGAACCAGGCCTCCTCGACCTTCGACTGCTTGTCGACCCAAACCTTGTTCGCGACCTTCAGCGTCGCCTTGCCGGCGGCAGCGACGTTCTCCGCGCGTTCTGCCTTTTCGGCGGCGGCAAACGCCTTGCCGTCCCCCTGCAACCCGAGCGCCTTTGCGAGTTCGTCGGCAGTCTGCCCCTTTGCGCCAAGCCAGGCCATGGCGAGCGCTTCGCGAAGGTTTTCGGGGGCATAGAGGAAGTTCTTCCCTTTCGCCGACGCATCGACCTTCGCATACAGCGACGCGGCGAACGCGGCCGACTTGGACGGCTGCGGACCAACCGGCAACCCGGGCGGGGCGTGGTCGCTCGGGAGCGAGACGGGGGCCGAAGCGGTCGAGGACGGGGCGGCGCTCGGGGGCGCGCTCGGAGCTGCAGACGGGGCTGCGTCCGACGCGCGCGGCGGCGGCTCCGAATGGCAAGCGGCGAGTCCACCGAGGGTGGCAGTGAGCGAGGCGGCGAGGAAGGCAAACGTGGTTTTCATGGGGGTTCCTAAAGGGGGCTCGGAAGACGAGCCGCGGGGGAAAATCTTCAGCGAAGCGCGCAAAAAAAGAGGCGCATCAGGTGCCTTTTTTGGACTTTTTTGCGCCGTAACGCTTGATCTCGAAAGGCCATAGAAGTTTGCCGAGACCGGCGGCCATTTCGGCCAGCGCTTCAGTCTCTTTGTGGGATTGACGACGGGTCTTTGCGGCCCCCCACTTGAGCGCAGCAACGCTCGCCTGTCCGGCGCCGAGCCCCATAAAGAGGGCAACCTCGAAGGGGGCGCGGAGCTTCGAGCCGCGGAGGTGCATGCGGGTCCGTACCTGGCCGCTTCCGAAGCGACGTTCCAGGAGAAAGCGGACCGTCGCGCGGCTCTCGGGGATGAACTCGCGGATCTTCGCACCTGGCACCCAGAGCGATATTTTCCGGGCGCCGTGCATCGCGCGGAAAAAGGCAGTGTCCTCGCCACCGAGGCGGCCGAGCGCAAGATCGAAGGGGGCGCCGGTCCCGAAAACCGCCGAGACGGCCGAGCGCCGAACGAGAACGCCCCCCGTCGAGAGCCCCGGTCGATGCTCCTTGCGCAGTTCCCCTTCGGCATCCGGATAGGTCCGCGCGAACAGCCGGAGCCACGCATCTTGAGGCTCGGGAATTGCCCCCTCGAAGACGGCTTCAATCGCAGAAAACGCGAGGTCTCCTTTAAACGTTTCGAGGGCTCGATGCAGCTCACTCAAGAAACACTTATCGGCCTCTTGGTCGTCATCAAGGAGACAAAGAAACTCCCCCTTCGCCTCTCGAAACGCCGTATTTCTTACTGCGGCAACTCCAGGAGTTTTTTCCTGGACGTAGCGCACAGGAATCGGTGCATTCGCCGCTATTTCAAGGACGGTCGCTTCTGCACTTCCGGCACCGTCGTTGTCGACGACGATGAGTTCGTCCTGGGCGCCATCCAGCCCCTCTTGGGCGAGCAGGCTCAGGAGGGCTCGGCGGAGCGGCTCGGGACGGCGGTAGGTCGGGACGAGGATCGAAAAGCGCATGGCGGCGGCACGGTAAAGCACTTGGTCAAAGACTGCTCGCCGTTTCCGCGCCCCCAGCCACGAGTCTAACGGCGCGGAATGGCGATCCTGCCCATCTTCGGCGGCGGCGGACTCGCGATCTCGCCCATGAGGTGCTGAACGATGGGCGGCTGCGGAGGGGGCGGAGGCCGACGAACCGGCGGCGCGACCGTGGCGGGGACATCGGGCGTGCCGAGGGGATCGGTCGGCCGCGTGTTGCCGCCGCCGAGGACATGGGGCGGAACCTCGTCATCGCCCACCACGTGCCACGAGCGATCGAGGGCATCCGTGGTCGCCGACGGCGATGGTGTCGAACAGGACTCCCCCTCATGCGTCTCTGCGGCGTGATTGGTGCATGCTGCAAGCAATAGCGGCACCGCGAAGGCGAACTTTTCGAGGCGCTTGGCCGACGAAACCACCGGCAACGCCCGCCTCGACGAAGGGCCGATGGAGGCCGCCGGAAGCGCGGGGCGCGGCGCCGCAAACACAATATTTCCGGACGCATCGAGGCCATACCGGACACAGGTCGTCCCCTCGGACCGCCGTGCTGCGAGCTGGGCATCCGCCTCGTCGGCGGTCATCGACGACAGGTCAAGTACCTGCATATTGCAAGAATCGCAGTGACGCCCGTGGGGGCGCGGCGTCATCGCGTCCCACGCCTCGTGACACGGTTCCGAGATCGCCAGATCGCTCGCGCTCAGTTTCGTCATGGGCGCTCTTACGGACGCCACGCACAAAGGATCTAGCGGAGCGCAGGATCGCGCCACCAGGCCTTCTGGCGCCCGTTTAGGAGATCGAGGGGCTCAAAGGGTTCTCCGATCTGGGGGAAAAGAAGGGGGAGATCTTGCGATTCGTAGTGGCCGAAGAGAACTTCACCCGGTTCGCGCCAGGGGTGCAAACCGAGATTGAACGTCGCCCAGTGAACAGGCAAAAGTGGGCCACCACCGAGCAGCTTGTGCGCTTCCAGGGCATTCTCAGGGCCGAGATGAATCGTGCCCCAGCTTGGATGGAAAGCGCCCACCTCGAGCATCACAAGATCGAAGGGACCGAACTTCGCGAGCGCCTCCATCTCAGGGAAAAGGCCGGTGTCTCCACTAAAAAAGACCTTATGGTTCGCCGTTTCGACGACGAACGAAGACCACAAGGTCTTGTTACGATCGCCGACGCTTCGACCAGAAAAGTGCTGGCAAGGGAGCGCCCGGAAACGAATTTCCCCTCCAAATAGGGAGACATTTTCGTCCCAATCGAGTTCGGTAATCTTCCCGCGGCGCACTCCGAGTGACTCAAGCCGTGCGCCGACGCCGAGCGACGTAACAATTGGAATTTCTCGCGCGGCAAAGCTCGCGATCGTCTCCGCGCAGAGGTGGTCGTAGTGGTCGTGGGAGAGGAGGACCACGTCGACCGGGATTGCCGCGGCGACGAGGGGGACCTCGTGGAACCGACGGGGGCCGGCAAAGGGGACCGGCGAGGCCCGCTCGCCAAACACCGGATCGGTAAGCACTCGAAGGCGCTTCCCTTTTACGGTTTCGAGTTCGAGCAAGACGGAGCTGTGCCCGAGCCACGTCGTGCGTACGCCGGCGCCGCAAGGGCGCGACCAGCCGGCGCGCGGGTCGACCACAGGAAGCGGCGTCTTCGGTTCCCGATCGGCGGACCCTCGAAAAAATTCGAGGATCGTGCCGATCGAAGGGCGCGGCTCGGCGAGGCGGGCGCGGTTCCGAAAGCGACCTGTTTCGCGATCGAACTGGGGGGAAGCGGCGACGCGCTCGCCTCGAAGTCCTTCAAATTTAGGGAGTTGAGCTGCGAGGTTCACGGACGCGTTCTCCGATCCGGCGTGGCGCCGGGCCCGGCGGGGACGGCACGCTCGTAGGGGCGCGGCCATGCGGCGGAGACCCCAAGCGTCGCCGCGGCGCGGAGCGGCCAGTAGGGGTCCCGCAGGAGCTCGCGTGCGAGGAGGACCGCATCGGCCTGCCCGCTGGCGACGATGGCGTCGGCCTGAGCGGCCTCGGTGATCAAGCCGACGGCGCCGGTCGCGATGCCAGCCTCGGCGCGAATTTTTGCAGCAAACGGGACCTGGTAGCCGGGGCCCACCGGAATTTTCACGCCCGGGAGGGCGCCGCCGCTGGAGCAGTCGATGAAGTCGACGCCGAGCGTCTTCGCGATACATGCAATTTGCACACTTTGTTCGACCGTCCACGAGGGGCGCGACGGCTCTTCGAATTCAAGCCAATCGGTCGCCGAAATCCTCAAAAATACGGGAAAATGCGCCGGCCACGCCGCACGGACCGCGGCGATGGTGGCGCGGAGGAGGCGCGTGCGGTTTTCGAAGGATCCGCCATAGTCGTCGGTCCGCGTGTTGACCGCCGGCGAAAGGAACTGGTGGAGCAGGTAGCCGTGGGCGGCGTGGATCTCTACGACCTGAAAGCCGGCCGCGCGCGCCCGGTGGGCGGCGGCAGCAAATTGTGCAGGAATCGCTTCAATTTCAGCGATTGAGAGGGCGCGTGGCGTCGGATAATCGGACGCGAAAGGCTCACTGGTCGGAGAGACCGGCGTCCATGCCTCGCTCGCGGGGAGCGGGTTTTTGTCCCAGCCGCGGGCCGTCGAACCTTTGCGGCCAGCGTGAGCGAGCTGGATCGCAGGGACTGCCCCCTGGTCGGAAACAAACGCTGCAATCGGCGCAAGCGCTTGCGCCTGGTCGTCGTTCCACAAACCGAGATCTCCGGGCGAAATCCGCCCGTCTTCCGCGACGGCGGTCGCCTCGACCATCACCAGCGCGGCCCCACCAACGGCGCGACTCCCGAGGTGCACGAGGTGCCACGCATCGGCGAGCCCGTCCTTCGCTGCGTACTGGCACATCGGCGAGACGAAGATCCGATTCTTGAGGGTGAGTTCGCGGAGGACGAGCGGTTCGAAAAGCGGCATTGGCGCCGTCGCTAGCAAACGGTCCGCCGACCGCGAATGCGAGCGATCGGCGAAGGGCGCAAATTCTGGGGAATCACCGGCCAGGCACGCAAAGCCTGCATCCCGCAACTACTTAAATTTGCAAGGAGCACGTCCGTAGCGTCGATCCCCGCGGAAATACCTGACGAATTGCGTCAGGAACCGGCAGGGCCATCCCGCGGGTCTCGACGAATTCACGGAGAAATCGCGAGAATACTTGGAGATTGCATCAATCTGTAGTGTTGCCGAAGGGGCGTCACCACGATAGGTAGTGGGTACCGGTCGATACGGAACAAATGTTCGGCGATGCCAACGCCGCTCTCGTTCTTCGCTGCCGCTCCTGGCCCGCTGCTCCGTGGCAGCCGGCGCGTGCGGTGTGGTGCCGGCACCCCCTCGCCACGAGAGCCCCGATGAGCCTGTCGACCTGGAATTCCCGCGACCCGAAGAACGCCCTCGACCTCCGTGACGGAAGCGGCCAGTCGACCTCTTTTGATGTCGCCAAGGCGACCGAGCGCCTCGCCCAACGCGCGCGCTTTGCGGCCCGTCCGGTCCCCGACGTCGACGTCGGTCGCGTCGCCGCGAAGACCCTCGATGGCCTCTACTCGGGGGCCCCCCTCGCCGCCTTTGACACGCTCGCCGTCAACGAAGCGGCCGCATTTGTTGCCGAAGAGCCGAACTACGGTCGCTTCGCAGCGTCCCTGTTGACCGCATCCCTGGAAGACGAAGTCCGCAGCACCGGGGCAACGAGCTTCCTCCAGGGGCTCACGATTGCCTGCGAGCAGGGCCTCGTGCGCAAGGATCTGGTTGCGTTCGTCGGCCGCCACGAGGAGGCGCTCAATGCGCTCCTCGTCGATGCGCTCGGTGGCGAGCGATTTATCGCCTTTGATTATTTCGGCCTTCGTACCGTGTACGACCGCTACTTGTTGCGCCATCCGACGCTGCGAATCCCCCTTGAGACGGCGCCGCGTTTCTTCCTCCGCATCGCCTGCGCTCTCTCCTTGGGGACTCCGACGAACACGGTCCGCGCCGAGCGCGCCCTCGCCGATGCGACCGATCTCTTCGGACTTTTTGCAGAACTCGCCTACCTGCCCAGCTCACCGACGCTCTTCAATTCGGGGACGATGCACGAGCAGCTCTCCAGCTGCTTCCTGCTCGACTCGCCGGAAGACAAGCTCGAAGACATCTACCGGAAGTACACCGACGTCGCGCTTCTTTCGAAGTTCTCGGGCGGTATCGGCCTCGCCTTCCACCGCGTCCGTTCCCGCGGGTCTTTGATCGTTAGCACCAACGGTCATTCGAACGGGATCGTCCCCTGGCTGAAGACCCTCGATGCGAGCGTCGCCGCCGTCAATCAAGGCGGTAAGCGCAAAGGGGCCTGCTGCGTCTACCTGGAGAACTGGCACGCCGATATCGAGGAATTCCTCGAACTTCGCGAGAACACCGGGGATGACGCTCGCCGTACCCACAATCTCAATCTCGCCAACTGGATCAGCGATCTGTTCTTCCGCCGCGTCGAAGCGGACGAAGAATGGTCCTTGTTCGACCCGAAGACGGTCCCCGAATTCCCCGATCTGTACGGCGAAGCCTTCGAAGCGGCCTACGTCGCCGCAGAAAAAGCTGGGAAGGCCGTCAAAAAGATGCGCGCGCGTGACCTCTATGCCCGGATGATGCGCACCCTCGCGCAGACCGGAAATGGCTGGATCACCTTCAAAGATGCTTCCAACCGCGCCTGCAACCAGACGGCGCTCCCGGGGCGGGTCGTCCATTTGTCGAATCTGTGCACGGAGATCCTTGAGGTCACCGACGCCGACGAGACCGCCGTTTGCAATCTCGGATCCATCCAGCTTGGTCGCCATTTGAAGAGGGGGTCCGATGGTACCCTCTCCTTCGACGACGAGACGCTCGCGCGGACCGTCCGTATCGCCGTTCGCCAGCTCGATCGCGTGATTGATCGGAACCTCTACCCGATCGCGACGGCGAAGCATTCGAACCTCAAGTGGCGCCCCATCGGGCTCGGCGTGATGGGTCTTCAGGACCTGTTCTTCCAACTCGGCTACGCCTTCGATGCCCCGGAGGCGCGCGCGCTGTCCGCCCATGTGGCCGAGGAAATCTACTTCCACGCGCTCTCGGCATCCTGCGAACTCGCTGAAGAAGCAGAAGAAACTGCCGACCAGCCCTCCTTCGTGGCGCGCGGCCCCCACGCGACCTTCAAGGAGACACGCGCGGCACGCGGCGAACTCCAGTTCGACGCCTGGGGCATCACGCCGAAGGACACCGCCCGCTGGGACGCCCTCCGCGAGCGCATCAAGACCTCCGGGCTCCGCAACTCACTCCTCGTGGCGATCGCACCGACGGCGACGATCGCATCGATCGCCGGCGCCTATGAGTGCATCGAGCCCCAGCTCTCGAACCTCTTCAAGCGGGAGACGCTCTCCGGCGACTTCTTGCAGGTCAACCGTTACCTGGTTGGCGCATTGAAGGAGCGTGGCCTGTGGACCGATGACATGCGCAACAAGATCAAGCTCGCGGAAGGCTCCGTGCAGGCGATCGAGGAGATCCCTGCCGATTTGCGCCAGGTTTTCCGCACCGTCTGGGAGATCCCGATGCGGTCGCTGATCGACATGGCGGCCGATCGCGGCGCCTTCATTGATCAGTCCCAGTCGCTGAATCTCTTCATGGAGACGCCGAACATTGGCGCCCTCTCTTCCATGTATTTCTACGCCTGGAAGAAGAAGCTGAAGACGACCTACTACCTCCGTTCCCGGCCGGCGACGCGCATCGCGAAGACGACGGTCCACGAGAGCCCTGCGCCGGAAGTGAAGACCTTCAAGAGCGCCGAGGTCATCGCCTGCTCCCTCGAAAACCCCGAATCCTGCGAGGCGTGTCAATGAGTGCAGAACTGTTTCTATCGGGCTCCGCGCGGCCCGCTCATTTGCTCGATCCGGGGCTCTGCCTCACGCTTCGGCCGATGGCCTATCCGGATTTCTTCGATCGCTACAAAGCTGCCATCCGGAACACGTGGACCGTCGATGAAATCGATTTTTCGACCGACGTCATGGATCTTCGCTCGAAGACGGATCCGGCGACGCGCCATCTGATCGAGCGCCTCGTCGCCTTCTTCGCGACCGGCGACTCGATCGTCTCGAACAACCTCGTTCTTCATCTTTACAAGCACATCAATGCCCCCGAGGCGCGGATGTACCTGTCGCGCCAGCTCTACGAAGAGGCGCTCCACGTCCAGTTCTACCTGACCCTGCTCGACGCGTACATCCCCGATCCCGAGCAGCGGGCGGCCGCATTTGACGCGATTGAGCACATCCCGTCGATCCGCCAGAAGGCCGAGTTCTGCTTCCGGTGGATGGCGCAGATCGAAGGAATTGAGCGTTTGGAAACACGCGAGCACCGCCGCATGTTTCTGAAGAACCTCATTTGTTTTGCTGCGTGCGTCGAGGGGCTCTTCTTCTTCGCCGCCTTCGCGTACGTCTACTTCCTGCGGTCCCGAGGCCTCTTCCACGGTCTCGCCGCCGGAACAAACTGGGTGTTTCGCGACGAAAGCGCCCACATGGCCTTTGCGTTCACCGTCGTTGAGACGGTACGCCGCGAAGAACCCGACCTCTTCGACGCCGACCTCCAGGCGGAAATCGTCACGATGCTCGAAGAGGCGGTCGCCTGCGAACTCCAGTTTGCCGAGGATCTCCTCGGGGCGACGACGCCGGGTGATTCGTCACGGGTGATCGGCCTCGGCCTCGCCGACATGCGCGACTACCTCGGCCACGTCGCCGACTTGCGCCTGCAAGCACTTGGAATGCCGAAGCATTTCGGAACGAAGAACCCGTTTGCCTTCCTCGATCTCCAAGACGTCCAGGAGCTCGCCAACTTCTTCGAGCGCCGCGTCTCCGCCTACCAGGTCGGTGTTTCCGGCGACGTCGTCCTCGACGCCTCGTTCTGAAGGATTTGACGCGGCGCAGGGGGCGTGGCAACTGGCGGACGCCCCTATGACGCTCCGCCCTCTTCTCCGTGCCCTGCCGTTCGCCATCTCCCTTGCATGGAGCCTGGAAGGGGCTGCCGTCGCGAAGCCGAAAGCGGCCGCGAAGACGGAAAAAGCCGAGAAAGCCGAAGGTTCTGAGGACGAGGAAAAGCCGGCGAAGAAGGCTGACAAAGCCGAGAAAGCCGACAAGAAACACGCGAAGAAGGACGCCGAAGACGATGGCGCGAAGCGTGTAAAGAGCAAGTATCTCATCGTGAAGGCGCGCGAGCTGAAGCTCAGCGAGTCGCGCACGGAGGCGCTCGTGCACATCGCGGAGGCCTACCAAACGGCCACGCACCAGAAGCTCGTGGCAACCGGCGGGACGCGCTCCCCGCTCCGTCAAGCGCAGCTTATGTACGGGAAATTCCACCACAAAGGCGATGGTGGAGCCGTCTACGAAAATGGCGCCGCCCTCACCGAGATCCGCAAAGCTTACGACGAGGGGCGCGAAGAGAAGCACTCGCGCGCGAAGATCGAGAAGGCGATGGCGGCGATCATTGAGGCGCAGGTCGCCCGCGGCGTCTTCATCTCACGGCACCTCCAACGCGGCGCCGTCGACATCCGCTCGCGGGGCATGAGCAGCACCCAAGAGGCGGCGTTCCGCGCGGCGGTCGCTGCCGAAACGGGCGTCGGCCTGATCGACGAGCGGAGCGGCCCCGAGCCCCATTTTCATTTGAATCTCGAAAAGCTCTGACGATGCTTCCGGCTCTTCTCGTCCACGGCACGGCGCTCGGAGCAATCACTTTTCGAGGATTGAATCGGCGCCTTCGTGCTCGAGGACTAGAGACTGCCGCGTTTGATCGTCTCGGCTATGATGGCACGCCGGTGCCAGATTCCGCATATTCGCTGCAGGCGGAAGTCGATCACCTCCTTGCCGGAGCGCGGGCGGCGTTTGGCGGTCAATCGTTTCAGATCGTCGGTCATTCGCTCGGCGGTCTCCTTTCCCTGCACGTCGCTCGAAGCACGAAGCAAGTCGCGAAGGTGACGTTGCTCGACCCGGTCGCTTCACGACTCCTTTTCGAAAACGATGAACCGGCCGGCTATGCCGACATGAACGAGACCTACCAAGCGGTCCTCCAGGCCCCCACCGACGAAGCGGCGATCGCCGGATTTATCCATCGGTGGAGCGGGCCAAACGCTTGGAATTCGATGGCACCGTTGGCCAAAAAGGCAGCGATTTCTATCGTTCCCCGCATGCGCCAAGAACTCATGGCGACACGCAATCACGACCGCGCAACCGAAGATTTGCTCGATTTCAAAGCGCCGATTCACGTGGTCGTCGGTGCGATGACGCGGGAGCCGCCGAAAGCGGTCGCGCGTGCCCTCGGACGCCTGCGAAACGCGACGGTCGCCGTCCTCCCCAGAGCCGCGCACCTCCTGCCGATCTCCCATCCCGACGCCGTCGCCGACGAAATCCTGAACCGGGGCTGACCCGATCCGGGGCACGGGGGAACCAACGATGGGCCGCCCGCGATCCAAGGGACCCGGCTCAAAACGCCGTCCGTAGCGAGCTTTTTGAAGCAAATTCCGCGCGCCTCAAAAACGTCTCGCACACGTCTCTGCTTGGCACGGCCCGTGATGAGAAGCGGCTATGCGCGTCGCCACCGCCCTCCTCCTCGCCGTAACCACCACCCTCACCACCCTCGTCGGCTGCTCGAACCCTTCAGACAGCGCCTCGGACGTCGTCACCTCGGATGCCGACGAGCTCGCCTCCACGGGGCCGACCTACGCCGCCGGGACCACGCTCCGCACGACCTCGCCGCTCAACCTCCGCAGCGGCGCTTCGACGACCAGCAGCGTCCTCCGCGTGATGCCCGAGGGGGCGACGCTCACCGTGCGCGCGGCAAGCGGCGGGAACGCGTGGGTTGCGGTTCGCTTCTCGGGCTACGACGGCTGGGCGCACACGAGCTATCTCACGAAGGTCTCTGGTGGGACCACCGGCGGGAGCACCGGCGGATCCTCTGGGAATCCGGGTGGTTACAGCGCTTCGCGCGGCGCCCAGCTCGCGAAGACGGCCCTTCGTCGGGACGGCTACCCGTCGGGCGGCTGGTGCGCCCTCGAAGTGTCGAACTCGGTGGAGCGCTCCGGCGTCGTCCCGAGCGGCGTGAGCTGGTACCGGAACAACGCGATCGACATCTCCGAATACATCGCTGGCAGCACGAGCTACCAGAACCGCGTCGGCTTCAAGCGGGTCGGCGTCTCGGCGAACGACATCCCCAAGGGGAGCGTTATTGGCTGGCGCCGCGGCCAGTGCGGATACAACAGCAAATACGGGCACATCGAGATCGCGGTCGACGATTCATCCAAGCGCGCCTGCTCGGACTACTGCGGTTCGATCAAGCAGACCTGCGGCAGCCCCTACGTCTTCATGCCGACGACGCTCTGAAGGATACACGGTTGAGTGGCGCGAGAAACGGAGGCATCAGCCCTCCGTTTTCTCGTTTGTGGTCAAAATAAACACGGTTTGACTTGCAGCGTTTCGACGCCGGGGGCAGAAACGGAACCATGAAACGCGGAGCGATTCTCTTCGGCGGTATTCTCGCCCTCGCGGCCGCCGGCGGTTACGTGGCGCTCACCCACTTCGGGGCGCGACCGGCCGCCGAACTGCCCGCGTCCGCGAGCGCGTCGGCGCCACGGGAGGCAAAGGCGGCAGCACCGCCATCGGCGCCGCTTACGGTCGTTGCGACGGCGACCCCGTCGGCAGTGGCCAAAGAAGCAGCATTGAAGGTCATCCCCTTTGGCGCCGGAGAGGACGCGCTCGGGCGCGGGAAAGCGGCGAACGGCGCATCGATCGCCCCTGGCTCCTTTGTGGTCGCGGGCGATGACCTCCTCGTCCTCGACCAGGAAAAATCCAGGCTTCTGACGATCGGCGGCAAGGCGATCCCGCTCCCCGGGCGGACCGCCCAGGACATCGCCCGCGGCGAAGATGGCTCCCTCGCCGTCCTCGACGGCAAAGAAAACAAAGAGGTTTCCGTGCTCGGCCCCGATGGGCGCGTTCGCGGAAGATTTCCCCTGCAGGGTACAGGTATCGACGACGCAAAGGACGTCTCCCGCGTCTTCGTCGACGGGAGCGACGTCTACGTCGAGCGAAACGGCGGCGGCCCCCTCCTGCGCCTCGGAAGCACCGACGGGAGCGCCGCGAAAGAGCGGACCGAAATCGCAGGTATTCCGACCCGCGACGGCAAGGGGCTCGTCTCCGCCGGGATCACCAACGAAGACGACGGGCGCGCCTGGGTGAACCTCGCCGACCGCAAAGGGGTCCACCTCTGGACGCGGGAACTCCGCTTCCCTGCTGAACTTTCCGCGGTCGGCTTCGTCGACAGCGAGAAGAACGGGACGCTCTGGGTCGTCCTCCTCGCCGGCTCAACTCCTGCAGATTACACGAATTGGGCCGTCTGCCTCGACGTCGCCGGGAACGTCCGCGGCTCGTTCACGCTCGCCGTGGAAAATCCCCCGTGGGAGAGCTTCCGTGACTTCGCCGTCCGCGAAAGCGGGGGCCTCGTAGCCGCCGTCCGGAGCGATCAGGGGGTCTCTTACGCGACCTACAACTGCCCCTGAGAGTCGCGCAAACGGCGGGCTTCAAACAGAAAAAGCGTCGCACTCTTTCGAGAATGCGACGCTTTTTCTGTTCACGAAAGTACCTTTGTCTCCGATCGGAGACAAACGTGACTCACCAGATCTGGCAGCGGTTCTTTTCCGTCCGTGCCATCGGCTGCCCCGCCGTGCAGCCGAACGCCTCGGCGAAGACGGGCGTGTTCACAAGCGGCCCATTTACGCGGAATTTCGGCGGCGAATGGGGGTTCGTCGTGACGAGCGTCTTCATCGCCTCGTCGGTGTACTTGCCGCACCACCCCTGGGCGAAGCCGAGGAAGAAGCGCTGGGCGTCGGTCACCTGGTCGCCGGTGGCGACGGCCGCCTTCGGGTTTTCCATCGTGAGCGCTGCGTAGGCGAGCGCGATGCCGCCGAGGTCGGCGATGTTCTCGCCGAGGGTCAGCTTGCCGTTGACGTGGTCACCGTTGACCTGGAAGTCGCTGAATTGCTTCTCGACGCAGGCGGCGCGCTGGACGAATTCCTCGCCTGCCTTCGGCGTCCAGAAGTCGCGCAGGTTGCCGTCTCCGTCAAATTGGCGCCCTTCGTCGTCGAAGCCGTGGGTCAGCTCATGCCCCATGACCATGCCGATGCTCCCAAGGTTCTTCGCGCGCGGCGCGGCGGCGCTGAAGAAGGGGGGCTGGAGGATCCCTGCCGGGAAGACCATCTCGTTCATCGAGGGGTCGTAGTAGGCGTTGACCGAGGGGGGCGTCATGTACCACTCGCCGCGGTCGACCGGCTTCCCTACCTTCGCCAATTGACGCTTCACCTCGAAGGCGTCGGACGCGATCGCGTTGGTGTAGTAGCTCCCCGGTTTGAAGCTTAGGGCGCTGTAGTCGCGATATTTGTCGGGCGCTGCGATCTTGTTCGCGACCTTCGCAAGCTTCTGGCGCGCATTGGTCTTCGTTGCATCGTCCATCCAGACGAGGCTGTTCAAACGCTCACCCATCGCTTTTTCAATGGCGACAACCATCTCGCGAGTCGTCGTCTTGCCCTGGTCGCCAAGCGTCTTCTGCACGAAGGCTTTGCCGAGCGCTTCGCCGATGGCGCCATCGGTGGCGCGGACGCAGCGCTTCCACCGCGGCGGCTGGGACTTCTGACCACGGAGCTCCTTCGCAAAGGCGAACTGGGCGTCGGTCCATGATTTTCCGAGGGCTGCGGCCGATCCACGAAGCAGAACCGAAGCGAGATAGGCGCGGAGAACTTCCGGCTTCTCCTCTTTCGCCACGAGCTTGGCGACGGTCGCCACGTAGTCGGGCTGGGCGACGTTCAGGTTCGCCGGTGCCGAACCGAGCGCAGAAAAGTAGGTCTTCCACGCAAAATCGGGGACCTGTTTCGCCAATGCGTCTGCGGTCATCGGATGATTGAGCTTCTTCGGCTCGCGACGATCTTCCTTCGTCATCTGCGCGGTGGCGAGTTTCGTCTCAAACGCAAGAACCTGCGCCGCCAGACCGGCCGCATCCTTCTCGCCGGCGAGCTTAAAGAGAGACGTAAGATAAGCGGTGTACGCCTCACGAAGATGGGGGAACTTCCCGTCGGTCTTCAGGTAATAGTCGCGATCCGGAAGCCCAAGCCCCGACTGGTCGACGCCAGCAACGACCTTCGTTGCGTCGCCGAGGTCTTGCATCGAGCCGATGCCGAAGAACGGGGCGAACCCACGTGCATGGAAGCTGCCGACGATCTTGGCGATGTCGTTCGCCGTCTTCGCCTTCGCAACGGCAGCGAGGTCGCCAGCGAGCGGCTTGCCATCGAGTTTGTCGAGGGTCGCCTCATCCATGCAGGATGCATAGAAATTTCCAAGGCGGAGCGTGTCGGCGTCCGCCTTGTCTTTCCCAGCTTTTTTCGGGTCTTTGGCGACGGCGGCTGCGTTCTCAAGAACCTCCTTGAGGAGGAGCTCGTTCTTCAGGCGGATCGTCGAGAAGCTCCGCATCCAGGTGCTCTCGTCATCGGGAATGCTCGTCTTCGCGAGCCAGCCGCCGCAGGCGAATTGATAGAAGTCGTCGCAGGGGCTCGTCGCACGGTCGAGGGCCGCCTCGTCGTCGGCATCAAGCCCGAGCATTTTCCCTGCGAGCGGCCCTTTCGGGATCGCCAGCGGCGCGACGGCGGTCGCCGACGGGGTGGCGCTCGGCGGCGGCACGGAAGCGACCGGCTTTGCCTCACCACCACCGCAGGCATACGCGGAGGAAACGAGTGCGAGAACAAGGGGATAGACGACGCGGGAGCGACCGAGGGGGTTCATCAGCGAGCGACTCAACTCGGTTGCTCGCTCGCTGGCAAGGGGCACCGCCCTCCCGCTTTACCGTCCTACTTTTTCTTTTCGACTTTTTCCGGCGGCGGCAGCGCAAAATCGTCCACAATCTTTGCCCACAACGCCTTTGCGGCGGCGTGCCCGCCGGCACCAGTCAAATGAAGTTTATCGTGGCCTCGTGTCGCCGCGAGCTTCCCATCGGGCCCTTCGGCCTGCTCCTGAAAGGTCCCATCGGCGTTCGTGAAGAGCGCAAAGGTGTCGAAGAAGGCCCCGTTCTCCAACGCCGATCCCGCCTCAGCCAACGCGCTGTCGACCGCCTTCATCATCGGCGCATGCTTCTTCTCGGGATCGAAAACGTGTCCAGAGAGGTAGACGCGCACCCCTTTGTCCTCGAACATTTTCGCAAAACCGACCATGCGGCGCGCGTATTCGTGGGTCCAGCCATCGCTGGCGAGCGTGTAGCGCTCCTTCTTGTCCTTCGATGTGAGATCCATGGCGTCGTTCGGGCCGAGGCTAACAACGAGAATGTCCGGAGCGCCCGTTGCGAGTTCCTTCTTCGCAATGTCGTACCAGTCGGCTTTGTTCTGGTTCACGAGGCCGCTGGAGTTTCTGAAGAAAGTACGTGCTTTGAAACGACCGTCGCTATGGGCAATGTTCTCGAGGGCTTGCCCGACCGGCTGGGCGGTAGAATCTCCCATCGTCCACACCTTGAGCGGTCCCGTTGCGCCCGCGCGGCGTGTGGCTCGGGGTGCGGGCGGTGCGGCCGGTGCAACGGAAGCGGCAGGCGTCGCACTCGCGCTGCCTGCGACGGCCAAAACGGCCGAATTTGCGGGGGGAACGGCGGTGACCGCCGCAGAGCCGGAACCGCTCGCTTCGAGGGCGGGTGCAGGTGCAGGTGCAGCCTTTGTCCGCGCGTCGTCGCTCTGGATGGCGCGCCCATCGCGGCAGCCGGCGAACGCAAGGGCAACGCAGAAGACGAGCGGAGTACGAACGCGGAACATGGTTGGGGACAGCTACCGCGACCGACGGGCGGTGACCAGATTCCCGCGCAACCGCAGCGGCGCCTTCGGAATCGATAGGCCGTGCGCGGCGTAGCAAAAGCAAATTTACCGAGCAAAATCTGCGTCGTTTGCGCGCGCCCCTTTGTGTGGAGAAAGAAATGGGAGCGCTGTTGGCAGGAAATCACGACCTGCTCGGACGCCTGTCGCCGCGCACGTACACGCACGCGGCCGCCGGTGGAAGGGGCGCAACAGCGATGGGCGGAACGCCCCTTGACGGACAACGGCCCCTCTTCTAGGAGGCGCGTTCCCATAAGTGAGTAGCTGCTCACTTACCCATCCCATGGCTCGACCGCCCCGATTCCGCGACGAAGATCTTCTCGAAGCCGCCCGTGCGGTCTTTCTTGAACGTGGCATTCGGACGACGACCGCCGAGGTCGCTGCGCGCGCCGGCGTCTCCGAAGGGACGCTCTTCAAGCGTTTCGGATCGAAGGCGGCGCTCCTCCGCGCCGCCGCGAGCGGCTGCTTCGGCGAGGGGGAGGCAGCGCTCCCTTCGAGCGATATTCCGTTGAATCGCGAGCGCTTCGAAGCGTTGCTCAAGCAGCTCGACGGGAATTTTGCCCGGCACGTTCCGATGGCGGCGATGAGCTTCACTCACCTCACGAGCCCCGAAGAGCTCCCCGAGGCGCTCCGCGGACCACGACCACGACCCCTCGAACGAATCGCTGCACTTTCCACCTATTTCGCCGCCCAAGTGGCCGCGGGCCACCTCGCCGCGACGACCGACACCGACGTGCTCGCACGGGTGATCTCCGGGGCACTGTGGCAGCATCGTTTCTTTCGTTTCGTGTTTGATCCCGCACAAATTCCCCCGTTTCCCGTGCCTCGATTTCTTGGCGCCTTGGCTGATCAGCTATGGCCTGGAATCGCCCCTCCGGTGCCGCCGACTCCCAAGCGACGGCCCGCTGTCAAAAAGAGCCCGCAATGAAGCATTTGAAGGCAATTCCGCGTCGCGTAGGTCAGGTCGTGGCGCTCTCGAGCATCGCCATTTTCTCCAAGGATAGCTTCGCCCTTCAGCCTCTTTCTACGTTTGTAGAGCGCGGGCATAGTTCCAACTTCGATGCCCGTGAGTCGGCGGCGGTCGTCGAACAGCGGAACGCAGAAGCGGCCCAGGCAGGCCGAAAATTGCTGCCGACGCTCACCGCTGTAGGAACCTATACCCACAACCAGTACGAGGCGGCGGTCACGATCCCGTCGACGACCGGTGGCGCCCCGCGCAAGGGGATTATCACGGCCTACAATCAGTTGGATGGCAATATTACCTTGGCAGTTCCCATCGTAGATCTTGCAGCATGGAAGAGAAAGTCTGCCGGCGAGGCGAGCGCCGAAGCAGCCTCACTTCGGGCGGAGTCGACGCAGCTCGACGTCGAACGAACAATCACCAAGAACTATTTCGATCTCTTGGCAGCGCGCGCCGTCGTTGGCGCGGCCGAACGCACGCTGGCGACCAACGAATCAAACCTCGCTGTCATCGAGCAGCGTCGCGCCGCCGGCATCGCGACCGCCCTCGACAAGGAGCGGGCGATCGCCGAGGTCGAGCGTGCCAAGCAGACGCTCGCCCAGGCGAACTATCTGGCCGGCGCCGCAGCCCGCATCTTGGCGACGCAATCGGGTCTGGAGCCGGAAAAAGGCGGGGAAGTTCCGTCGGATGACCTTCATGACGAGGCTCCGGTTGCGACCTTCCTCGGCGGAGAAAAGGGGCACCCGCTCGCGCGCGCCGCAGCCGCCGACGCGCGTGCCCAGGACGCGAATGCGAAAGCTGCAACCTACACACTACTGCCAACGCTTGGCGCAACCGCTCAAGAGCGATTCACGAACGCGACCGGTTTTGCGGGCCATAGTGCGATTTACCAGCTCCAGGCCAACATCACCTGGCGCCTCGATGCGTCGAATATCTCTGCAAATGAAGCGCAGGCGTCTGCCGCAAAAGTGCAGGCAATTCGCGAGGAGCGAGTCCTCCGTGCGCGGACCGACGAAATCAAAGATGCGTGGGATTTCGTGACCGCTCAAACCGCAAATGCACGAGCCGCACGGGCGGAAGAGTCGGCGAATCGCAGCGCCGCTCGCCTCGCCAAAGAGCGCTATGATGCTGGAACTGCTCTTCAACTCGACGTCCTTCAGGCAGACCGGCAGGCCTTTCAAAGCGAAGTCAATCGCATTCAGGCCGATGCAAACCTCGCCTATGCGCGCACGGCGCTTCGGCTCGCCGCGTCGGCGTCGAAAGACCGTTCGCGATGAGCACCACGAAACTCGCCAGCAAACGCGCCGGTTTTTTTGCGCGCTTCGCGGCGATGGCGAAGGTCGGCATGCGGATGATGTTCCACGACAAACTGAAAATGGCGGGGACCTTGTTCGGCGTCGTCTTCGCCGTTGTGTTGTCGAATCAACAGCTGGGAACTTTCCTAGGGCTTATCTACAAGAATCAAATGATGTTGGAGATCACTGGGATGGATCTCTGGATCATTCCTGCAGGCGCGGAGACCTTCGCCCCGGGGAAGGTCCTTCCCGTCACCGATGCTGCCGTCGCGGAAACGACGCCGGGCGTGGTGTGGGCGGAGCCGATGCTCCTCGGAGCATCCACGGTGAAATTGCCGAAGGGGGGGACGGAGGGGGTCACTGTAGTCGGCACGAAGTTCCCGCGCCGCCTCGAGTCCGAATGGCAATTGATCAACGGCTCGCTCGAGTCACTCAATCGACCTGACACGATGATCTTTGAAGACTCGGAGCGCGAGACGCTTGGGGGGTTGAACCTGGGGAGCGTGCGCGAGGTCGGCAACCGGAACGTGACCGTCGGCGGCTTTACCTACGGACTCATCCCGTTCGGCCCTAGCTACGCGCTTGCCGACTACGAACTTGCCCGTGAGCTGCTCAAAACGCCAAACGACCAAGCGTCCTACATCGCCGTTCGCGCAAAAAAAGGGGCGAATCTTCAGACGGTGAAGGCGGGTATTCAATCGAAGATGAGTTCCTCGGTTGTCGTCACCAAGGACGAGTTCAAAGGGATGATCGTGAAGAACATCCTGACGAAGACCGCCATCGGAATCACGTTTGGAACGAGCACCATCTTCGGTCTCATCGTCGGTTTCGTCATTGTTTCGCTCTCGATGTTCTCGAGCGTTGTCGACAATATTCGCGAGTTTGGCACGTTGAAGGCGATCGGCGTCACCAACGGCGATCTCGGAATGCTCCTCTTCGTTCAATCGCTCGCCTACGGCGGAATTGGTTCGATCATCGGCCTTGCCTTGGTGACGCGCATGGCGGCCGGAATCCGAAGTGCAAAGCTCGCCCTTGTCCTCCCTCCGTGGCTGACGTTTGGGACGTTCTTCGTCATGATCGGCATGTGTATCTTCGCCTCAAGCCTAGCCCTTCTCCGTCTCCGGCGCGTCGAGCCGGCCATGGTGTTTCGATGAGTGCTACCGAAGAACCTGCCATTGTTGTTCGGAAGGTCACCAAGACCTACGGCTCCGGGGCGACCGCCTTTCAAGCGTTGAAAGGGGTCGACTTCGAAGCAAAACGCGGCGAATTCGTTATGATTTGCGGCCACTCAGGCAGCGGAAAGACGACGCTCCTCTCGATCCTCGGCTGTGTACTCAACGCGACGAGCGGTGAAGTTCGCCTCCTCGGCCAAGATCTTTCTCAGCCAAAAGAGAGCGAGTTGGCGGCGCTCCGTCTCTCCCATATCGGCTTCATTTTTCAAGCGCACAACCTGATCGCTTCGCTGACGGCCGAAGAGAACATCTCCCTCGTTTTGCGTCTCCGCGGGATGGGCGTTTCGGAGGCTGCCGCAGAGGCGCGACGGAAATTGGCGGAGGTCGGTCTTGGCGAAAAGACGGCGAGCCTGCCCCGCGATCTTTCGGGCGGCCAACGGCAGCGCGTCGCCATTGCCCGAGCACTTGCCGGATCGCCGCCGCTTATTCTCGCCGACGAGCCGACGGCGGCGCTTGATGCCCAGAACGGCCTCGCGATCACAGAGACGCTACGCCAGCTCGCGAAGGAACACGGACATACCGTGGTCGTCGTGACCCACGACAATCGCATTTTTCACCTCGCCGATCGCATCGTGAATATCGAGGACGGCCTCATTCAACCGGGCGATCACGCGTAGCTTCCTTTGCTCGAAGCGACCAGAAAAGCAGTACATACCGATGAACTTCCAAGGTTTTCGAGGTTTCTTCAGTTCCAAATACTTCGGCTTCGCGCTGCTCCTCCTCTGCGTTTTTGCCATCGGCAAGACGATGGCAGGGGGGCGACAGACGGTGCCAATCGCGAAAGACCGCGAGAAATCGAAGCGAACGGCGGTCCTAAAGACCGGTGGCACCGATGAACGGGTTGAGGTGCCGACCGGGCAGTTCGTTGCCGGAAATGGTGTGATTGAGCCGAAGGATCGCGAGACGAAAGTTTCGAGTCACGTCCCCGGCCGAATCGCCCATGTCTTGGTAAAAGAAGGGGACAAGGTCGACGCGGGTGCCCCGCTTGCCGAAATGGAGAGCGACGCGGAGAAGGCAAACCTCGCGGCGGCCGAGGGCGATCTCGCGCAAGCCAAAGCGGAGCTCCTGCGGACGACGCGCGGGCTTCGGCGGGAGGACCGCGACGCCATCGTCGCCGACGCCGATGGCGCACGCGCACGGGCCGAGCTCTCAAAAAGCCAGGCGACGCGGATTGAGACGCTCGCGGGTGGTGGCGCAGCGACGCCCGACGAACTCGAGAAGGCCAAGCGCCAGGCGGAAGCCGATCAGCGCGCGCTAGAGGCGGCAAACGCGCGCAAGCAGGCGGCGGTTTCCGGCTCCCGTTCGGAAGACGTGATGGCCGCACAAGCGCGTGTGAGTGCCGCCGAGGCGAGGCGCGATCAGGCAAAGGCGACCTTTGAACGACTCACGATTCGCGCCCCGATCGCGGGTGAGATTCTCCAGCTCAAGTTGCGCGCGGGCGAGTATTATAACCCGCAAGGTGGCGATCCGATTGTAATTATCGGGGACACCTCCAAACTGCGCGTGCGGATGGACGTCGACGAACGCGATGTGGCAAAGCTCAAAGTTGGCGCCCCCGCGTTTGCGACTCTTACGGCCTATCCAGGGAAGCGCTTCCGCGGTCATGTCGTCGATATCGGCCATCGCATGGGACGAAAGAACATCCGGACCGACGACCCCGTCGAGCGGATCGACACGAAAATCCTTGAGGTCGTCTTCGAACTCGACGACCGCGATGGATTGCTCCCGGGGCTGCGCGTCACGAGCTACATCGAGTACTGACGGCGCGCCGTTTCGGTTTCAGTTTCAGTGCGCTACGGGACTGGCGGCCGCACGTGGGGAGCATCCCGCATCGGGGTGCGCTTTCGTGTAGGCCTCAAGATCGTTCCAGAGGGCGTGTCCGAGGCGCGTCCCCATAAGCATGCCGGCCGGCTTTCGGAAGTGGATCAAATCTGCTTCTGCGAGGCCCGCCTTTGCGAGCTTGTGCATGCTCAGGCTTCCGCCCATCGCCTCGCGGAAGTCAAAGTAGGCGGCACCATTTCGGTCAGAAATCTCGCGTAACTGTTGAACAAGCTTCGGAATTCGCGGATCGCTCCACTTGTCTTCCCATTTGAGTTCGATGTCCGGGGGACTCAGGACGAGAAGCGGTGTGTCGGGAAGGGCTTCACGGATGCCGGCAAAGACGTCCTTCATCCACGACTCATGATCCTTCGGCGAAAACATGTTTGTACCGATCGCAAAGACGACCAGGTCGTAGTTGCGACGCTCGAGCATCGGTTTCCGCGAGGCCGACGAGACGTGGGTCATCATCTCGTAGTTGAGTGCCCCCACTCCGAGGGAATCGACCACGTAACCGGGTTTGTCGCGCTCCATCGATGCGCCATACACGCGAATCTTCCCCGACCGAAGAGCGACTTCAATCTTGTGAGATCCATCGGGGACGTCGTAGTGACGGAAGCGGGTTTCCGCTTTGTCGGCCTTCGTGTCGACCGTCTCTTGGACGGTTCCATCCAGCTTTACCGCGAACGTTCCGCCGCTCGGGCGCGCGAGGTAGAAAAGATCGATCGAGGAGACGGAATGACCGATGGGTGAGTCGGGAGAGTCGGTCGTCGCGACGAAGGCCCACGCGCCGGGATGATCGGTTTCGGAGCCTAAATTTGCGGAAGAATAGTGGCCATCGTTGGTCCGATGGGTAGAGACGGCGAGCGGCTTCCACGCCCCTTCCCAGAGTTCGTGGCGCACATCCATGTGCCGGTACCACCCCCAGGGGCGCGTCATGCCGGCGAAGCCATGGCCAGCGTCGCCGTACTTGCCCTGGAGCATCCGCCGGAGCCCGCCGGTGATGTAGTCCATCGTCATATTCGAATCGCCATACACGGCGATTCGAACCGAATGTTTTGCGGTTCCTCGCGCAACCTCCGCCGCTCGCGCATAAAAGTGGGCGAGGCGGTCCGGGAATTCAATGGCAGGAAGTTTGGTATCAATCACCGATTCATCGAGGGGAGGAAGCGCGAAGGCCCCCTCGGGAAACGGCGCGCAGGTCTGCAAGGGCGGCGCGGAAGGGGCCGGAACCGCTGACGGGGTGCTCGATGTAGCCCCCGTCTCCGCGAGCACCGGTGAAACGTGATGTGCCGCCTCGGGGACGTCGGGGAGCGTCCGTGCTTTGCAGCCGCCAAGGGCAAGGAGGGCGAGCATCGGCAGTCGGCGCATCGAGAATTCTCCAAAAAACTTCAGGGGTTTCGAGGCGCTGCCGATGCGGATGGCGCAGGCGTTGCGGCGGCGAAGAGGTGATCCAGAAAACCGAGGGCCGAACAGGTCGCCGGCGCGACGTTCCCCTTGGTGCCGAAAACGGCGAATCCGTGCCCTTCGTCGATGGCGATCACCCGGCTCGGCACGGCGGCGGCACGGAGCGCGGCGGCGAGGTTCTCGGAGTCAGCCATCGGAACGACGTGGTCGCGTGTACCATGCAAGAAAAGGATCGGCGGGTCGCCGGCGGTGACGAAGTGCTTCGGCGTCGCCAATTTTGCGGCGATCGGCCATTCGTCGTCCCGAGGACGCGGGTGCTTCCCGTCCGGTTCGCCGCCGCCGTGCCGGAGAAACTCGTCGACCGCCTGGGTCATCGGCACGTAGGTGTAGTGGGTCGGCGCGGTGTCGAGTTCAGTGGGCGGATAGTAGGCTACCGCCCCGACGGGGCGCAGGTCGGCCGTTCCACAACTTGCTTCAGGATCAAAGGCAGATTCGTCAAACGCGACGGTCGCCAGGGCGGCGAGGTGGCCCCCCGATGAAGCCCCAACATAGGCGAAAGGGACGTGCACGTTGTTCTTCGACAAATACGCTTGTGCGTGACGGACCGCACAGCGCACGTCCTTCACGGCGGCAGGAAACGCTGTGCTGGGGCCTGCCGCGAGGCGGTAGTTGGTCGCAATGACCGCGTAGCCGCGTGCCGCCAGTTTCCCTAAGAGAGGCCTAAAAAGTTTCTTGTTTCCGGACGTCCAGCCGCCGCCATGAACGATGACAAGAAGGCCACGTGTTCGTACGCCGAAGGGGCGCGCCAAATCGTAGACCTGGCGTGGATGCCCCCCATATGCGACATCGCTCAGGATCGGCAGCTCGGCCTCTGGCTCGGGAAGCGTGCAGTCTGCAGCGGATGCGAACAAGTTCGACGCGGTGGCTGGGACGTGGATCGCCGGAACGACCACGAGCTCGGGGACCGATACCGCCGAGGAGGGTGCTGGAGGTGCTTCGGGAACACACGCGGCCGCGGCGATTGCGAGGAGGAGGAGCGTAGCCGACCGATGAGGTGTCGTCGCGCCGCAATCGGTCACCGACGGACGACTCACGGCCCGTGGCTGGTGAAGACCCCAGCCGCCCAAAGACCGCCACCGGCAGCGAGCACAACAAGGATCGTGAGGACGAGTACAATGGCGCCGGTGTTTCCACCGTTTGATTTCACCGATTGAGCGCGCGCGCGTGTGTCGGGCATCGTTGCCTGGCGCGCGCGCATGGGGGGCGGCGGCGGAGCTCCACCGTAAGGGACGAACGGCTGCGGCGTGAGGCGGCGCACCGGCGCCCCTGGCGGCAAACTCGCAGCCGACGCGGTGCGTCGCTTGTCCATTTCTGCTGCGAGTTGCCGTAGTTCTACGAGGCTCGCAAGGAAATCGTCGGCGGTACGATAGCGATCATCGGGGCGGCGACGAATGGCCCGACCGACGACGTCGGCGAAGCGAAGCGCGAGTTCGTCGTGACGACCGATATCGAGGGGAGGCGCCTCCTCCGAGAGTTTCCGGCGCGCAATTTCGCGCTCGTCCCCCTCGAACGGGAGCATCCCAGAAGATGCATAATACAAGACGACGCCGACACCATAGACGTCCGACGGCGGCGTTGCGCGGCGCGCATCGAGCATTTGCTCCGGCGCCATGAACGCAGGGGTACCGATCGCAACACGGGAGGCGGTCGCGGTGATGTCGCCGTTCGCCGGTCCATCTCCGCCAAAGGTCGGCTGAGCGGTCAATCGCGAGAGACCGAGGTCAAAAATTACCGCGCGCTGGAGACCGTTCTCCAGCTGGCGAATCATAATGTTTGACGGTTTGAGATCGCGATGGATCACGCCGACTTTGTGCATGTCGCAAAGGCCTCGGGCGAGATGAACGCCGAGTTCGACCGCCTCCGGAAGCGACAAGGGTGTATCTTGCAAGATATCGGAGAGGAGTTCCCCCTCGATGTATTCCATGACGATCAGCATCCCGTGCTCATCGTCGACGATAAAATCGATGCATCGCGCAACGTATTCGCTGTCGATGCGACGCAGGTTCATCGCCTCACGCTTGAAACGCGAAACATGATCAAAATGGGCGCTCGCGGGGACGTTCTGCTTGAGAAGCGTCTTAATCGCGACTTTCTCGCCCCCCTCAAGCCGCTCGGCAAGCCAAACGGCGCCGAAGGCACCGGCACCGAGCTTTCGCGCGATGCGGTACCCGGAGAGGGTGAGGCCGGGGACGAGGCTCATGGATCTCGGCGTTTTACTACGGCGCGAACCGGGTGCGCTTGGAATTTCCGCGGGGCCGGCTCATGCGCGGTTTGCCTTTCGGTTCCGGACCATCCCGATAACCCACTTGATATCGTCGGTTGCGATCGCCTTTGTCCCAAAAACAATGACGAGATATACGAGGCCATCGAGGATCAATCGCGGCTGCCCGAGGGGGGCCGCAAGGCGATGGACTGCGGCGGTCACCCCAAACGCGGCGAGCGATTTTACAAGGGCCAGGACGCTCCGAAGGTCGAACGCGCGGCGACCGAGCGCCGTAAAGAATGCGATCGCGACGTACGCTTCGAGGACGGTAAAGACAATTGCATCACCGACGCCGGCGCCGCCACGTCCGAAATGATCGCGCGCGTAGGGCACGACGAGCAGCATCAAGACGGGCTGAAGAATCAGACGAGACAGCGAAATGAGCGTCACCGTCCAGCTACGATTTTGGATGATGAGTGCCGTGGCCAGAAGCATCGCAATGTACGTAAAGACGAAGCTCGGTGCGAGTTGCGCCAGGCTTGCCGCCCCCGGAAGGTACTTGGAGCCGCTCGCGGCGCGCATCCACGTCTCGGCGCCGAGGCTGATCATCATCGTCGCCGGGATTGCGACGAGCAAGATCCCTTCGATGGCGCGGCGCAAAATTGCAAAGAATTCCGACTCATCGCGCTTAACCGCCCGTGTGAGGAGCGGCGTAATCACCCATCCTTCAAGGGGGGCCAAGAGCATCGCGAGGGACGCAATACTCTGGGCTGCGCCGTAGAAGCCGACCTCCTCATCGACCCCCTTCACCAAGCCGCGAAGCAGGGTGACATCCACCTTATTTCCCATCGTATAACTGATGGTATTCACGAAGAAAGGAATGCTCGTAATCAATGCTGCTTTCGCAGCGGCACCGTTCCAGCGGAGCTCGAGATTCAATTCCTTGCGGACGGCCGGCACGAGGACGGTCGCTTTGAGGAGCTCACCTGCGAGGAGTGGCGCGGCCAACACCGCGAAGTTGCGCGTAAAAAATAGCGTTCCAACGACGGCCGCCCCCCAAAGGAGCTTCGTCGCGACGTTAGCGATGGCGAGCTTGCCGACCTTCGTCGACGCCTGAAGGAGCGCGGCAAGCGAGTTATTGATTGCGGTCATCGCGTAGGCGAGGCCGAAGACGAAGACCGCCCCGAGGAGGGCCGGATCGCTCTCTTTGCTGAACGCAAAGGCCATCAGTCCGGCGAGGAGCGCGCTCATCACACCGAGGCGGATGACGAGCGTTCCTCCAAAGAAATCACTGGCATGCTCGGGGCGTACCGAGACCTCCCGTTGAATGTAGGTGTCGAGACCGAGGCTGGCGAAGACGAAGGCAAGCGCCGCCGTACTGTCGGCCCAGAGGTAGCGGCCAAAGAGTTCGGGCCCGAGGTAGCGCTGGTGAAGGAAACGCGCGCCGAGGCCGACGATCCACGTCGCGGTGAGCGAAAGTCCGAGCTTCAGCGCGTTCTTCAGCGCGACCGAAACATCACGATCCATCGCCTTTTCTGCATTCGGCGCCGGCGCCCCGGTCGACTCTTCAGACATAGGGGCGCGAGCGTACACAAGGCGGCGCCGCGCTGTCTGAAATGTCGGCGAAGAGCGACAATCAAGCGGGAATCGCCGTCCGAACGGCGGCGGTGTCTAGCTCTCCGAAGACAGGAAGTTCCAAAAGATCAAGAACTTCCCGCGGCTCCTGCAGGCGTCCTGCGAGGCGGTCGGCGAGGCGCGCGAGGACGAGCACGAGCGCCATCGTTCCGAGGAGACCGGACAGAATTGCGAGGAGCGCGATCGGCTTCGTCGGCCCCTCGGGGACCTCCGCGTCGCGGGTGACCTGGTATTTCGCCGCAAAGACGCTCTGTGCCGCCTGGAGGCGCGCCGGGTCGTGGGCTTCGAGGACCTTCACCTCGGTCGCGTAGCGGGTCGCCAGGAACTGGGTCGTCGCCGCGTTTGCGATGGCTGCAGCCGCTTCGGGCGTTGCCGCCTCCGCGTGAATTTCAATGCGCGGGCCGTCCACAACCCCGTGGATGGCGAGATCTTTTCCAGATTTGCGGCCCAACAAACGTTGAATCTGCGGAGCAAATGACGGCACCTCTTTGCGTGCGAGGAGGTCGGCGGGGAGGGAACCTTCCACCGCGCGGGCCGTCGGTCGTGAGGCGATTTGGGCGAGGTACTCTTTCTGCTCATCGGAGAGACCGACAACGTATCCAGCCGCCGGCGCCTCGGCCAACGCGCTCCGCACGACAAGAATCTCGGAAGTCGCGCGGTACTCGCGTGGCACGATCATCGAGGCGGCCGCCGTTGTAAATCCGCCGAATAAAAGCACAAGGGCGACGAGCACCGGACGCCGCATCGCAGCCCGTGCGGCGCCCAGCAACGGTTCCGCAAGACTTGCCTCCTCAGCCGCGGGCTGCGACGTGCTTGGCGATGCCGAACCCTCCGTCCGGGAAACGCCTGGAAAACGAGGATTGGTGGCCGGTCGAAAGAGCGTTTCTTCTGCGCGAGAAAAAATGGGCATGGCTGACTCCGAATTCCGTTCTGAGAATGAATGGTTCCCAGATACGGAGGGGAAAGTCGGCAGCCACTTGGTGCCTTTGAGACCTCGCGGTCTGAACGGAGGTTGCGCGGCGAGGCGGAGGCCACTGGCGCGCAGTCTGGCCAAGCGGCGGCAGACGTGGACGCGGCCAAGACCCCGATACCCGGAGCAGTGGTATAACTTGGCCGAGCGCGAAGCGTAGCACGGGACATCCAAGTGCCAAACGCGTGCGGCTTCTCGAAGAGGGGTCCAACGCTCAGTCGTGCTCGCCGTTTCCTCAGCGCCGATGGCGCTTCCGGGCGAACGAGTACGAGAAACCCCGGAGTTCTCCAAAGAGAATCCGGGGTTTGAGGAAAAGGTAACCCGAGATCAGGTCACTTCGTTTTCGCGGAATTCGCCAAGCACGGGAAGGCGGAGCAGGTCGCGGACGTGCTTCGGTTCGTAGAAGATGCCGCTCATGCGGTCGGCGATCGCGGCAAGAACCAAGATGAGGAACATCGTGGCGAAGGCGCCACCGAGAGCCACCGTGAGGCCGACAGGCTTCTTCGGGGATCGCGGCTCCGTGGCAGGCCTCGAGATCGTGTACTTCTTCTTGAAGGCTGCTTCTGCAGTCTTGTACTTTGCACCCAATTCGTCGATGTCGCGGGTGCGATCGTCGTAGAGCCCTCGGTAGAACTCGTACTTCTGGACGACGTCCTTCCCTTCCGGCGGCTTCGGCGTCGCGGCGGTCGCGGCAGCCGCTTCGAGGGTCGCTTTCGCGGTCGGAGCCACCACTTTGGGCTTCGGCGCATCCGATCCGAGGGTCGCGAGCTGCTGCTCGTACCCAGAAGCCTGTGAGCGGAAATTCGCCAGGTCGGGGCTGTCCTTCTGAGCCTGCTGGAGCTGGGCGTTCAGGGCGATGATCTGGGGGTGCTGCTCGCCGAGGGTCGACTTGGCAGTAGTCAGCTTCTCTTGAAGTTCCGCAACTTTGGCAACCTTGGCCTCGTCGAGGGGGCGCATCTGATTGCGCACCTGGG
>JAAFHJ010000010.1 GCA_013298325.1 Myxococcales bacterium
TCGCAAGCGCCGATGGGTCGGTGAACACGTGCAGCGAAGCCGGCCCCGCCGCTTCCACGAGCGCCGCTTGTGCCCCGTCGGGGAGAGGCGTCCGCGTGAGGCTCCGGCGCCGGTTCGTCGTTCGCGCGAGGGCCTTTTCGAACGCGGCGGAGGCGCCGGGCGGCACGTCGCCGCAGGCGCCGAGCGAAACCCGAACGACGGCGTGATCGTCTGTATTTTCGAGAGAAACGGTCGCCCGGTAGCCGAGGGTAGCAGCCGCCAGAACTGCATTCTCCGCCGCTGCTCCCAGGGCGAGGAAGCTCGGAAATCGGCCGTAGGGCGCCATTCGCGCATCCCGCGAGCGATCATGATGGATGCAAAGCGCATCTGATTCGGCGGTAAACCACCACGGTTGCGCGTTCCCCGCAGAAGGCGCCCGGTGGGCCGCTTCCGCAAGAAACCGAAGCTCTGCTTTCCTGCCTTCCCCCTGCGATTTTACTGAGATCGGTGTTGCCGGGTCGACCACCGCGCGCGCCAGCGCCCCCGGCTCCCGTCCTCCAGGCAGCGGCGTCGGCGGTTCTTCGGCGACGTCGTTTTCCGCCGCCACAATCTTCCGAAGGTCGACGTAGAAACGTCCCGATGTTTGGAATTCATTGAGAAAAATGCGCCGCACGGTGTCTGTCACCACAGCGCCGCCGAGCACCACCGCCGAGGCAAGTTGAGGCCACGACGAAATCGTCGTGTCGATGTCGATCAGGCTCGCGGCCATGCGCGACGTCATCCGTTCCGGGGGCACAATTCGCAAGAAAAGCGGGACCTTCTCTTTGCTCGTGAGGCGGTCGAGGGTCTTCGAGTCGACGCCATCGGTGCGCCCGTGAAAGATGGGCCGCTCTGGCTCCAGATCAAAGCGTTCGACGTCGAGCATGCCCGCGTCGCTCGTCTCCATCACGACGGGGATACGCCGCTCGCGGGCCGCTTCGCGCAACCGCAGTTTGAGTCCCAACGAATCGCACTCTTCCACCAGCAGATCGACCCCGTCGAGGAAGCGCTCGATGTTCGCGTCGGTCACCCCTTCTGGAAGGAGGGTCACCGTCGCAAAGGGGTCAATTTCCCATATTTTTCGCGCGGCGATCGTCGTCTTCGGGAGGCCGAGCCACGCGAGCGGCGCTTGGAGGCGATTGAGATTGGACACGGCCAGCGTGTCGAAGTCGGCGAGCACGAAATGGCCCCCGACTCCTTCTTGGGCGAGCGTCGTCGCGACGGCCAAACCGACGGAAAGTCCTGCAATCGCGACCTTCTTCGACGCAAGGAGCGTCTGCTCGCGCCGCGTGATCTTGTTCCGATTGCGGTCGCAACGAAGCTCGCGAAAGGCGGCCTCGGGGAGGAGGCGCACGAGGTGACGGCTCCACGGGAAGTACACATACGAGCCGAACTCGGTCCGGGGGAGCCCGCCAAGCAATCTATCAATGGCCTCTAGTCGCCCAGGTTCATCGTTTTTCAAACGTGGAAAGAGGGCGGTGACCCAATCGTGCAGTTGCTCGTCGAGGGTGTCGACGAAAGTGACCGTCGGATCCGAGCGAAGCGCATCAAGTTCGTCAGATTGTACCGAAGCATTGAAAACAACAGGTTTTTTCATGACTCCCTCCCAATGGTGTACCGGCTCGCTAGGGGCCCAGCAGGTGCTGCAGAAAGAAGCGGAGGTGATCGCGGCGGACCGTGAACGACCAGCTCCGGTGGTCTGAATGACGCAAAAGGTAGGGGAGGCGCTCGACCAGGGGCGCTGGGACGAGACCAAAAAGGAAGGGGCGACCTGCCGCACGCACGCGGGCAAGCATCGGCGTCAGGAGTGCACGAACGATCGCCTCGTCGCCGTCCCGGTCGCCGTTCTCGAAGAGGAACAATCGAAACGTCGTGAACCCCTCAAACAAGTTGATTCCCGGCGACGACCACTCCAGAAGCGCCGCCCCGACGGCAACCCCGTCGCGGTGGGCGACGAACACGATGCGCCTCCGTTCGAGGCCAATCGCTGAGAAACGCTCATGAATCGGTCCTAGGCGGAGCCAACGGGCCCCGAGATCTTCGGAGCGCAACAGGAGACCGCGCTCGGTCGCGAGGACGTGACGCTCGACCCGTTCCAGGTCGGCATCGGTCGCTTCGCGCACGTCGACACCTGGAGACGGCGGGATTTCGGTCGCTTGCGGCAACACGACGTGAGCGAAGACGCGTAGGTCGATTGCGTTTGGGTCGTGGTCTTTTCGCGCAAAGTCCCCGAAGCGACTCTCGGGAAAGGCGTTCCCAACGAAGAAGAACGCCCGAATGTACTCGTAGTCGGACTGCCCCTCGAGATATTGAAGAATACCTGATTGAACACGTCGACCAAAGCCGCGTCCAGGGAGCGCAGCATGATGTTGCATGACGAGCGTTCGGCGATAGCCACGCACCAAGCTGATGTAGGCAAGAATCTCCGCTTCTCCGCGAAAAGCGGCCGCACGAAAGAGATCCGCTGGTGCGTGTCTCAACGCCTCATGGGTTCGCGCAGACTGCGGCATCAGCGGGGCAATCAGCGTTTCCATCTGCTCGGAAAGAAAATGGGACCCGCGGAACAATTCGAGTAAATTCTCGAAGGTCACCATTGAGCCGTCGACGATACCCGGGACTGCAAGTCGAGCAAACAGTGCAGGGAGTGCCGCGCTTGATGCACGATCTGGTTCGAAAGACAGACCAAGAAGAGTTCCGCCATCTGAGGGCGCATCATCGTCGTCAACGGCGAGGTTCCTGAGGATCGCCCGGCCGCGAAGGGTGGCACCATCGATTCGCAGCGAAACGCGATCAAATACAGTTCCGATCGGAATCGGCATCCCGTTAGGGACCGACCACCGCATGCGGAAACCGTTCGCTCCGACGTCGACCACCCGGCCGGCAGCCTTCTCGAGAAACAGCGGCGATTGGAGCTCCGCAGAACTCTCGGCGAGCGACGCCGTTTCATGGCGTACCGTGCGCCGCGCATCGACCTCTTCAATCAGCGAAGGCAGCTTCAGCAGAAGCCCGGCGCTAGCTCCACGTTCTCTTCGTAGAACGAGCGTTGTAAAGCGCGATAAGCACTCTCGAAATCGGAAGCTCACAACGACGGGAGTTAGCGCTTCAAAGGGGAGATCCCCGGAAAAGTGTAGCTCCTCTTCATTGCAGGTTACACGAGACGCAGGGACGACCATCGCCGCCCGATGCTCCTGCCCGTCCCCCTCGGCCGTAACCGTCAGCGCCTCCCCGCGTGTGAGCGCGCCGCGCAAAAGTGCGAGGCAGCGCCACCCGAGGACTTGCCGTTGCCAGGGGGGAGGGGCGGCTGGGCCCCGAGGGCGGCCGAAGCTCGCCGTAATCCGGTAGCGGCCGTCGTCCAGGTAGACGGTTCGGACTTGCAGTGAAAGATCGACGACCGCTTCTGAGCCATCTTTCGCAACAACTACAGACGCTGGTTCGAGAATAGAACCGACGAGAAAACGCTCCATGTCGTCGCCGGTTTCGGCAAAAAAGGAGATTTCGTCGGTAGAGATTTCTGCGACAGCGTGTGTTCCCGGGAAGCCATCTGCATCGGTCGCCGGGAGCACCAAACGGAGCATGCGTGCGTCGCGGCGCGGCAGGCGGTGGCGGGGCTTCCCGAGGGTCCAGAGAAGCGTCGTGAGTTCGCGGATGTCGGCCGTGTGCTCAAAGGGCGCTCCACGGCTCGCCTCCAGCAGCTCTTCGTCGGCCAGGTGAGGGCCGACGAAGATCACCAGCAGGCCACGCCGAAGTCGCTGTAATTTTGTATAAAGTCCCGGTCGAAAGCGGGCGATTGCAACCTCTGCCTCCGTGAGCGGGCTGTCGCCAAGCTCGTCGACCGTCATCGTCGCGGCGAGCGCGAGACCGACGAGACGCGGATCGGCGCCGTTGGTTGCTTGCTCGAGAAATGCGGCAAACGGGTCGTCTGGATCGAGCAGCGACAGGATTCGAAGCGCGGGCGGCGGAAGGGAGGAGACCACCATGGCGTTCGAACGACGATACGTGGCCGTCCCGAACCGTCTTCGAAAATCGAACAAATGTACGTTCAATTCGGAGGCTTGGTCGCAGCTTCGCGCACACTGGCCCAGGCAGGTCGCGCGGTATTTGTGCGC
Source organism: Myxococcales bacterium (assembly GCA_013298325.1). Lineage (GTDB taxonomy): Bacteria > Myxococcota_A > Polyangia > Polyangiales > Polyangiaceae > JAAFHJ01. The sequence goes on from JAAFHJ010000010.1 coordinate 4,125, forward strand.
AAGTCACTGAAAATCATGATCGTTAAGGCGGGTCGGCGCCCTTAGCCGACGGTTCCGTCGCGGGCCCGACACGCGACGGGCCAGCCCCCACCTCGCCGTCAGCGGGGCGGCCGAGTGCCGAAGCCAAACTCTGAATCGCCACCGCGCTCACGATCACTCCTCCCCCGAAAAGCGCAGATCTTCCTGGAATTTCTCCCTGAAAAAGGAAGAGCCAGAGCGGGGTTAGCAACGGTTCCACCGTCGCGAGGAGCGAGCTTTCGACGGCCCGCAGGTGGCGCACAGCGATTCCGTAAAGGATGTAAGGTACACCGATCTGGAAGGTGCCGAGCAGGAAGAGGACTCCCAGATCTCCGCCCGATGGGCGATGGGACGCGACGGCGGGGGCGCAAATCAATGCCGCAATAGCATTTCCCAAGGTCATCGATACAATGGGAGCAACCGTCGTTTCGGCCAAAGATATCGAGGTACCTTCGGTCGAGCCTGCCGGGCGTTCGCGGAGCGCGCGCTCCTCCGCCAGCATGAACAGCGGGAGGCCGGCAAATCCGAAACTTGAGAGGACGGCAAACGCGTTCCCTGCCAATTCCCCCGGTGCGAGCTTGCCGCCGAAAAAGATCGCGAGGCCCACAAGGCAGCCGGCGATCGCGAAGCCATCTGCAAAACGAAGTTTCTCGTGGAGGATCGGCCACGCGAAGATCGCTACGTAGATTGGCCCAGAATACTGGATAAGAATTGCATTTGATGGTGATCCAATTTTTGCGGAGATGACGAACGTCACCACCATGAGCGCGTAGGAGACGGCTGCGCCCCACACACGCCACCGCCGGAATAGCGGAGCGAGGACGGCCCGGTTGCGACGGGCCCGCAGGACGGCGTCCAGCGCCATCACCGGAATGGCGAACAGCGCGCGGTAGCCGGCGATGGCGAGGGGTGGGAGGTCGATGCTCTTCACGCCGATGCCGCCACCGCTCCACAGAACGGCCGCCGCGATCACGAGGACTACCCCCAGTAAGCGCGTTTGCGTTCCAGCTCGCCCCTTCGTCTCCGGTGCCACGCGGCGCCTCTACTCGGTTTTTGCCTGTCGGGGCGCTCCGAGCGCAGGTCGACGTCTGCCGGCGCGAAGCGGCGTGCTAGCAACGGGCCCGGAGAACCGCCCCAGTGTTCTATTTTCTTTCGAAGACCCTCGATCTCTTGATCAGTCCGCTGTGCTGGGTCCTTGTGCTGATCGCAGCCGGATTCTTTCGTCGCTTTGAAGCACATCGAAAAAAGTTTCTCGCGTCTTCAATTGCCATTTTATGGATATTTGGACTTGAGCCGGTCGCCAACGGCATGTGGCGCCTTCTCGAGAGCGACGCCGGGCCTCCGCCGCCCCCCGAGGCACGGTGGGAGGCGGTCGTCCTCCTGGGCGGAGTGGTCGATCCAGCGGCCGACCCCTTGGTCGTCGCGGCCAATGGTGCATCCTACAACGATAACGTGGAGCGCTTGCTTCGTACGTTTGAGCTCCTCCGGAGCGATAGGGCGAAGGTCGCCATTCTCTCCGGATCGATGGGGGATCGAGACCCGGATTCTGAGGCCCACCGCCTTGGCCGCCAGCTGGAGGCGTGGGGGATTGCACGCGAGCGCATCGTGATTGAACCCCGGGCGATGAATACCCGGGAGAATGCCGTCTTCTCAGCGGAAATTCTTAAGGCGCGCGGTATTGAGCGATTTGTGATCGTGACTTCTGCCTTTCACATGGAGCGAAGTCGCGAGTGTTTTTCTGCCGTCGGTCTCCATCCAGACACCTTCCCGGTCGACGTCAGAACTCACCCATTTGCCGTGACCTTCGCATCCTTTGCACCGCGGGCGAGCGCGTTTGAGGTGAGTTCGGCCGCGCTCCGCGAGGGCTTCGGGCGGTGGGTGTATCGTGCACGTGGTTACGCAAAGCGTTAACCTTGTCGGCACGTTTTGGCGGAATTTCGGAGCAAATCGTCGCGAAATCGCCAGGCCGTTTCCGCTACCTTGCTTGGCATGCGGCCCACAGCTCTCGCGTTTTCACCCCGTCTTCGCCTCGCCCTCGCCCCGCTGCTCGCTGCGGTCGCCTTCGCCGCCTGCGCCAAGGACGACGGGCCGGTCGCCTATTCGCCCGTTCTTCTCCCGGCGCTGACGAGCGTGAAGACGACGACGGAGGTCTTCAAGCGCCCGAAGACCGAGCGTAAGAGCTTCAAGGACACCCTGAATCCCGCCGGACCGGAAGCGCTCGACGATTACCTTGCGAAGGGCTGGGGGGATGAGGTTGAGGAGGCGGGGGAGCCCTACGACGTACGGAGCCTCGATGGCTCGACGCCTCCGGCGCCTGGCGCAAATGCCAAAAGAATCCTGAAGTTTGCGCACATGCCCGATCTCCAACTCATGGACGATGAGTCGCCGACGCGCGTGACCGAACTCGACAGCGCGGGCGCAACGAGTTCAGCCCTTCGCCCACAAGACGGCGAGATTTGTCGCATGGTCAATGCCTCGGTCCGCACGATGAACGCCCTCCATGCGAAGGATCCGTTCAACTTCCTCCTGCTCGGCGGTGACAATGCCGACAACGCCCAGCAGAACGAGGTCGGTTGGGTTCTCGACATTCTCGGCGGAAGCGCCAACGTTAAATGTGACTCTGGCGACGCAGATGACCCGATTTCTGGTCCAAACAATGACGGAAAAGACCCCTTCGTTGCGCCGGGGCTAGCCTTCCCCTTCAAATGGGTGAACGGCAACCACGATATCAATATGGTCGGTACGTTCGCCCTCGACGACACCTACAGGAAGCAGGTGCTCGGCGCGAGTGCACCTTCAGGTACTCGAAATTATAAGGAAAAGGGGGCTCCTTCCCAGAGTGGTGATTTCGTCATCCCCGACGCGCGACGGAAACACCTCGACCGCCCCGAAGTGATGGCGCAGGTGAAGGCTCACGGCGATGGGCATGGGATTGGGGATGCGCAAGTTAAGTCCGGGAAGGCAATCTACTCGTTTGATATTGAGGGGACGAACGTTCGTTTCGTGATTCTCGATACCGCCGCAGAGACTGGGGGAGCGGAAGGAATCATCCATAGAGCTGACGTCGATGCCTACATCAAGCCGGCACTCGACGACGCGAAGGCGAAGGGGAAGTGGGTATTCCTCGCCTCTCACCACGCGGTCTCCAGCCTCTCGACGAATGGCGGGACCTTCGGCAAAGAGGCCCCCGACGCGCTCAAGCCGGAGGAATGGGAGGCTTTCGTCGGTAGCTACACCAACGTCGTGTTCAGCATCGTCGGTCACTCCCACGAGCACCGCGTCCGCGGCTACCCGGCGAGCGGCTTTTGGGAAGTTATGACGTCGGCGATCGCTGATTATCCTCATGAATTCAGGATTTTGGAGCTTTACGACCAGGACAACGGCTGGCTCATGCTTCGTGCCACGTGCGTCGACTTCGCCCTGGAGAACGACCCGGTCGCCGCCTTGGGGCGGAAGAAGGGGACCGTCGATGTCGTCTCCGGTTGGACGGCGAACGACGGCCCTGGGACGAAGGCCGACCGGAACGTCGAGCTCTGGATCAAGAAGCCGAAGTGAGTCGTAGAGCCCGCCAAACGAAGAAAGGTGCCCACGAATGGGGCACCTTTCTTCGTTTGCAGGACGAGATGCTAGGAATGAGCGGCGACGAGCTCTTCGAGTCGTAGAACGGCCTTTTCGAGGGTCTCGAGGGCCGGTCCGAAAGAGAAGCGGACGTGCTTCCGGAAGCGGCTCAGACGGCGATCGCGGCGCTTGCCCGGATTGACGTCGAAGAAGTCGCCGGGAACGACAATCACCTTTTTCTCAAGGGCTGCGCGGAAGAGGCCCATTCCCGTGTTGAGGGGGGCCGGGAGCTGGGAGACGTCCCCCCAGACGTAAAAGGTTCCGTCGGGGATACGATCGAAACGGACGCCGAGCCGCTCAAGCTTGGAGAGCAGATAGTCGCGCTTTTCGCGGAAACAATTCTGGATTGCGATCGTTTCTGCGACCACGTGCTCCTCGCTCAATAGCGGGATCGCCGCACGCTGGAGCGGCTTCGAACCGCCGCCATCCAAGAAGGAACCGGCGCTCGCGAAGCTCTCCATGATCGCCTTCGGACCGAGCGCCCACGTCACGCGCCAGCCCGGGTAGCGCCAGTTCTTCGTGAGGCCGTCGAAGACCACGATCGGGTCCTTGTCGACGTCGTCCACGTAGCGCGCGGCGCTTTCGACGGGGAGCTGCCCCGGACGCCCGCGGTAGATGTAGTGGGAGTAGAACTCATCGAGCAAAATCAAGCAGTCGAGGTCGCGTGCTGCCGCTACCCAGGCGTCGAGTTCGGCGCCGGCAACGAGCTTGCCGGTCGGGTTGCACGGGTTGGAGAGCAGCAGCGCCGAGAGGCCGCGCCCTTCAATTTCGCGCCGAAGGTCGTCCGGCGTAAACGAGTAGCCGCGCTCCCCTTCCAGGAGGATTGGGATCGGCGTGAAGGCCTTGAAGATATCGAGGAGCTCTTCGTAGGCGGTGTAGTCGGGGAGAAAGTGGCCGAGGTTGATGCTCCCAAGGCTCGCCGCGGCGCGGGTCAGCGACGCGCGGCCACCGCCGGAGACGCAGACGTTCTCCCAGGTGTACTTTGACGATTTGTCTTTGCGATACAGGCGGTTGTAGAGGTCTGCGATCGCGATTCGCAGCTCCATCAGTCCCGCGACGGGGGCGTACTCCTGGTCGTCGACGAGGACCGGGACCTCACGCACGCGGGGGGGGGCACCGGCGATCTCTCCGGTGTCTGGCTGCCCTTGGCCGAGGTTGCACCAGTCGGGGTCTTGGGGGGAGAACCCGGCCTTGACCGCTTCCGTGGTGACGAAAATCACGCCGGTCTTGGGGACCTGGCGAACCGCATGGAATTCCGTTTCGACGTGCACGCGGCGACCGTAGATCAACGCGCCGCGTCTTCCCCGACAAACGGCGAGCGCCCCCCGAGATTTCCTCGGAGAGCGCCCGAACGCCACAAGAATGGCGTGGAGTGTCAGAACGTTACGGAACCCTCATTTCGGGTTGAACAGAACGCGACCGTTCTTGTTCTTTTCGTATTCGGCCTGTGCGCGCGGGAGAATCGTCGCCGTGTCAAAGGCGAGATCGGTCGTCTTGTTCTGCGTCCAAAGATCGAAAAGATCCTGGAAGTGAGGAGATTCTTTGTAGAAGACCTGGCCACCCGGGATCACATTCCGTGCGATCGGGCCTTTGTCCGGGTCGACTTCGGCGACGAACCGAATCGCAGCACCCGAAGAATACGTATAGAGATCGTCGATCAAGCCGTGATTGCCGACGTCGACCGTGCCATCGCCGCCATGGCGAGCGATCGCCGGCATGTCGAGGCCGACCGGGAAGGGGAACGTCGAAGAGACCGTGTGGAGCTTGCCCCAACGCCAGTTGGCCGGGTCGGTCCCGAGGCTCGCCGTCTTCGTCACGAAACCTGCCGCGTCGAGAACGGCCTTCGCAGCGATTTCACGGCGCGTCTCCGTCCGATTCGCCGTCGTCAGATCGTCCCAAAGCGCCTCTTTCGTGGCCAAGGTATTCGGCGCCGTGATCAGCGTTCCGAGGAGCTTGAGCACCTGGGAGCCGCCGTAGGTCACGCCGAGGGCGGCGGTCTCGTCGCCGATCGTGAATTTCGCGAGGCGCGTCGTGTAGAGCGCCATGGCGAGCGTCGCCCGCGAGTCGGCGAGTTGCTGCGGAGTTTCCCCATTGTTCCCGGCCGGCGTGTCGAAGGTCCACTGTTTGACGGCATCACGAAGGGGCGTAAGAGCAGCACGCGCTTCGGGCGTCGCCGTACCGAGCATTGTCGCAAGCTCGGGGTGCGCTCCGGGGGCGGCGATCTCCTCGAGGAGGGCGTTGGCGCCTTCGAGGAACGTCGGCGCGAGCGCCTGGCCCCACTCGGTGACGGCATCGGCCTGGATGGCTTGCATATCGTCCAAAGAGAGCTTTTTGCCGTCTTTCGTCCCGGCTTGAATGCGCTTCGTGATCCGGCCGATCCGCGTGCCGGGATCGTATTCGGAGCCGAGGTAGGTCGGCGAGCCGTCGACCTCAGGCTCGTTCGCTGGGTCGTTGTCGGCGGTTACACCGAGTGGATCTGCATTGGCCGTAACGAGGTAGCCTTTTGCTGGATTCTTCGCAGCTGGCGCGACCGTTGAATCGAAGTAGCCCAACCATTCTGCGCTCCCGTCGCCGGGGAGGACGAGCCAGGGCTTGGCCCCCTTCGGGCGCTTCGGAATGCGAATCGTCTGTGTCCACAGGATGCTTCCGCTTCGGTCGGCCATGACCCAATTCTGGCCGCCGTACTTGAAGTTCGCGTCGAGGGCTGCGCGCCCCTCGTCGACGTTCTTCGCGGTGACGAGCCCGTAGATCGCGGCGAGCAGCGGGGCCGGTTCGTAACCGGTGTACTTCATGGAAAGTTCCTGGGCGCCGAGCGGCTCCGGGACGCCTCCGGCGCTCCGAACGATGATCGGGCCGTGCTGGGGCACGTCGTAGATCGTGATTTCCTTCGTCGCCGAGACCGCCTCCGACGAGCCGATATTGAAGGTCTCTTTGCGTTCGACCAGCTTGACCTCGGCCCCTTTGAACATGACGCACTTGCCGCCTCCGGCCGCGCAGTCCTTCACGGTCTCCGCGTAGACGTCGGTCACGTCGACGTAGTTCACCGTCGATCCCCAGGCCATATTCTTGTTCATTCCAAGAATGATCAAAGGAATGCCTGCGAACTGGACGCCCATGGCGTCGACATTCTCGTCGCTCGCAACAAAGTGATTGAGCCAGAACACCGACGGCTGCCCCAGCGAAAGATGCGTGTCGTTGGCGACCATCGCGTGGCCGCTGGCCGAAAGGCTCGGACCGACAACCCAATTGTTTGAGCCGCGATCAGGATCCCCCTTTCGATCAAGGCCCACCGCGCGCACTTGCTTCTCGTCGGAACGGAGAAGCGCCAGCACGTTTTCGGGGAGCGCGTAGGGGCTCTTTCCAGCCTTTTTCTTGCTCTTCGGGGCGTTGTGAGCGACCTTGGCCTGGGCCCATCCGTCGACGGTATACGTCGGATCAAAGGGGGCAACTCGTGAATAGTCTGCCGAAAAGCCTACGCGCGCCGCCTTTGCAGAATCCGCAGAACCAGCGAACGTCTTGGCTTCCGCGGCGAGCATGGCGCTCCGCTCGATGTCGCCATCGGCGTCAAAAGCGAGGCTGAACGCCTGCAATTCTCCAAGGACGAGACTGTCGATCTCGCTCCACGGCTTTACAGCGGCGGCTCGGTAGGCGAGGGCGAGCTGGACGGGGAGTTCCTTTTTCCCCGCCGCAAGTTCCGCCTGCCAGGCGTTTACACCTGCTGCGAAATTCTTCAGAATCTTCACGAGCTTCTGATCAGCGGGCGTCGTCGAAGCCTGAAGATTCGTCCACGTCGTCTCCGCGTTCTTCCGCATGTGGTGCGTGCGATACGCGATGTCGGTATCGATCAATCCCGCCGAAACATTCCCCAAAACTTCGGCGAGCGTCCCGCTTGCTTGCCGGCGACCGAGATCCATTTGGACCCAGCGATCGGAGGCCATCAAATAGCCTTGTGCGTAGGCAATGTCCGGCAACGTCTTGCCGTACATGTGGGGGATCCCCGCATCGTCACGGACGACTTCCACCGGCGCCGAAAGGACTGCTGCCGTCAGCGTATCGGTCACGGGGACGGCGGCGAAGGGGCTCGGCGTCGGCCCGGCATCGGTGGTGCCAGCGTCGATAGGCGTAAGGGGATTCGGCTCTTCGGACTTGCACGCAGCAGCGAGAAGCAAGAGCGGTAGGGCGTTGCGAAGAGGGCGGAGAACGTTGCGCATAGCCCCCAGTAGAGTCCAATGCGCGGGCGTCGACCAGAGCCGCTTCGACGGACAACCGGCGAAATTTGTTGGCGCAATGCGTTACGCACGCCGCTCGGCGCGGGAGGAGCTAGAAGGTGCCGCCCCCCTCAAGTCCCGGGTCGGCCGTTCCGTTGTCGCCCCGCGTTGCGGCGCTCGCACCGCCGGCCTTCGTCGCCGCAAGCTGAGCATCGACCAGGCGCAGAAGCACCGCCGCCGCCCGGTCGAGGAGGGCGCTCTCCGTCGATCCGCCAACCAGGGACGACGGCCAGTGGACAAAGACCCGCGGCGTTGTCCGGAAGTCCCCCTTCATCGTCATCGGCACGGAATTCGGCTTTGATGCGACCTTCGTTGACGCTTGCAGAAGGTTGATGGTCTTCTTCGGAGAATCCATCAAGAGCCCGACCGTATACGTCACATTGTTGCAAAGATAATCGTTGGAGAGCCGTGGGAAGCCCGCGTAGCGGACCCCTTCCACGATGTCGCCGAAGCCGGTGCTCGCCCCCGTTGCATCTCTCGATTGCGCCGCGATTTCTGCTTCCAGTGCGCTCCGTACGGGCTTCCAAGAAAGCAGATTTCCTCGAGAAAATGGAGCGCCGGTCACCAGCGGAGCGGTACCTGCCGCCGACGTTTTCGCCCCGAGGTTCCCAGAGCCGTCGAGGTCGGCGCCCGCGCGATTCATTGCGCCGAGCTCAAGCCACAGCGGCTGCGTGGTGCCGGCGACGCCGTTCATGACGACCAGGTCCGGCGAAAATGCATCGATTTCCTTCGCGACGAGAATCGCAGCAAGATCCCAATAGACAGGTAAAATCATTCCGCAGAGATTTACCTTTGCGCCGCTCGGCAGCGTCACCAGGCTGGTGCCCACCGAGAGCTGAGGGGCGGGAGGATCGATGCTTCCCGCCGCCGGCGCGTTGGTGAGCGGGTAGGTCGCCGCCGGCACCGCGTGGCTCACGGTTCGGCCGGTGGCATTGTCTGTAATATACAGAAAGCGCCCGTAGCCGCTCACGAGCACGCGGGGATAGCGTGCATCCTGCACCCGGCACTTGGGCTTGTAACTGTTGGCAAACGCTACATTTGCATCGTACTGGGCGCGCGCTAGCGGCGACGATGTGTCGACTCGCACTTCGTCCTCCGAGCTGCCGCCGACGTCGAGGTCACCGGAATCGGCGGAACAGGCAGCGATCGAGACGGCGATCCCAACGGTAGCGAGCACAGTACGCATCGCGCGACACTGCCCGATCCATCGCCGCGCCGGGAGATCCTTCCCGCGCGCTGACGATGAATTCTTGGCGCGCCTGCGTTACGAGCGACGCCGTGAACCCGCTCCACGCGATTCTCCTCGGCATTGTTGAAGGCCTCACCGAGTACCTCCCGGTCTCGTCGACGGGCCACCTCACGCTCGTCTCCCGGGCGCTCGGCCTCGAGGGGGAGGCGGTCGACTCCTTTGATGTCGTTATCCAGGCGGGGGCGATCTTCGCCGTAGTGATCCAGTACCGAAAGCTTCTTGCAGAGCGAATTCAGGGGCTTACAAAGAAAGACCCCCGCGCGATCCGGCTCCTGTCGAACCTCGTCATCGCGTTTCTCCCGATGGCGGTCCTCGGACTCCTCTTCCGAAAGACGATCAAGGCCCACCTCTTCGGCCCGATCCCGGTCGTCGCCGCCCTCGGGTTTTACGGCGTCGTGATGCTCGTCACCGACGGGCCGCTCCGTCGTCGGGAGGCCCAACTCGCGGAAAAACATGCGCTCTGCACCGACCCCTCCGACCTGACGCCCAAGCAGGCGCTCGCCGTCGGCCTCGGCCAATGCCTCGCCCTCGTGCCGGGCACGTCCCGAAGCATGGGGACGATTCTTTTCGGCCGTATCTTCGGCGTTTCTACCGGCGCCGCCGCGGAATTTTCCTTCCTCCTCGGCCTGCCGACGCTCTCCGCCGCGACGCTTCTCGAAGGGTGGAAATCGCGCGGGGTCCTCGCCCACGACGTAGGCGCCCTCAACCTCGTCCTCGGGTTTGGGGTCTCGTTCCTCGTCGCGTGGGCGGTTATTCGCGGTTTCGTCGCCTGGCTATCGAAGCACGGGCTCGCCCCCTTCGGTGTATACCGCATCCTTCTGGCCGCCTTCACCTTCTGGTTCTTGGTCGTCCGCAAGTGACCGTCGTCGCCGCTTCCCCGCGGGCCTTTTCCGTGCCGATCGGTGGACGGATCCTCGAAGGGGGGACTCCCCTTCCTGCAGGGAAATTAGGGGCTTGGATCTGGAGCTCGGAAGAAGACGTTGCCGAGTTAGATGCGTCATGCACGCTTTCTGCGCCGGCGACGACGGTCGTCTTCGTACCGCCGCTCACCGGCACCGCGGACGCTTCCCTCTATTGGAACCTTCTCCTCGGATCGGGGCGCCTCTTCCGTCCGTGGGCCCAGCGCCTCCTCGGCTTTGACCTGCTTGGGTCTGTGCATCATGCACCTTGTGCCGCCGGTCACGTGGTGCTCTGGCCGTCGGCGGTCGGCGAGGAGGCTGCCGCTTTTGCGCCGCTTCGTCGCGGCCAATTGCTTCGTGAACGTGAGCGCTTGCCGGCGACGGTCACGCCGTGGGACCAGGCACGCGCCATCCGCGATGCGCTGGATAGCTTGCAGATTGCATCGATCGCCCTCGTGACCGGTGGGTCGCTCGGAGGGATGGTCGCCCAATGTTTGGCGGCGCTCCTCGGGGACCGCCTCGCTGCTGTCGCGCCGATCGCAGCCCCGCTCCACGGCACCGCGTGGATCCTCGGCTGGAACCACCTCGCCCGGGAGGCGATCCTTGGCGACCCGAGCTACCCGGCGGCGGGGCCCGGACTCTCGCTTGCCCGGCAAATCGCGCGCCTCTCCTATCGTTCCGAGGTCGGCCTCGCCGAGCGTCACGGACGCGAACGGGCCGTCCCCCGGCATCAGCGCGCCGCCAGCGAATTTGCAGGAAGCGGCGTTGCGCGAGACCGGCTCGACCCCCACGTCCCCTACCGCGTCGAGAGCTACTTCGCCCACGCAGGGGAGAGCTTCCTCGAGACCTGGTCCGGCGTTGACGCCGCTGCCCGCTACCTCGCGCTCCTTCGGTCGATGGATCATCACGATCTTGAGCGAATTCCAACAGATGCTGCCCCGGTGCACACCTGGGCATACGCCTTCCCGATCGGCATCGAGAGCGACCGCCTCGTGCCAGCTACCGACGTCCTTGCCCTCCATGCGTGGATGCAGGATGCAGGTATCCCCTCAAAGGTGACGCTCCTTCCGAGCCCCCACGGTCACGACGGCTTTCTTCTCGAAGGGGCCGCCCTCGCCCCCGCACTCGGGGAAGCGCTCCGTCACGGCCGGAAACCGTGAGGCTCTTGCCCGCCCGCCGCGCGCAAATTGCTCTATGACTCGTCACTCCTCATCGCCCGGAGATCCCATCGCCATGCCCCGTCGCTCCGCTTCCGTCCTCGCCGTCGCCGCTCTGCCGCTCCTGGTCGCCTGTGGAGGCGCGACGCCGACCCCGGCATCGCCGGTCGTGGTGGCGAAGGAACCGGAGCCGGTCGTGGCGGTGAAGCCTCCTGTGGCGGCCCCTGTCGATCCCTTTGCGGTTCCGAAGAAGCTCCGAACGGAGGCGGCCCCCAAAGAAGTCGCAATCCCCAGTCTCCTGGAATACCTCGCCTATTCGGCGAAGAGCCCGGCCCCCGCAACCTGCGCAAAGGTCGCAAAGGCGGTCAAGAAGACCTGCGGAAAGACCCTCGCCGACGAGTTTGAGACCCTCCGCAAAGCCCTCGCCCAGAGCGATGTGGCCAAGCGGGACGCGGCGCTCGCCGCGCTTGAAGGGTGCACGATTTCCGATGCATCGGTCCGCGCAATCCGTGCGGAATACATGGATGCATCCTGCAAAGATGCCGTCGTCGATCCCTACCTCGCCGCCCTCGCCAAGGATGGCTACGACCTCCAGGAGGCGCCCGGCCTGACGCTCACGCCGCCGAAAAAGGGGACGGCAAAACATCGGGACGTCCAGCCGGAAGTGCTCCACGCCCTCGTCGGTTATGGCGTTGCCAGCAAGCTGAGTCGCCTTGGCGCGGGCGCCCCGACCTACACCGGCTCCGGGGCTCGCGCCGACGTAAAAACCTTTATTGATGGCCCCTACAAGGGATGGCTCGTGGAGCAAGTTCGCGCCATTGATGAGGCCCAAGCGATCGCCTTCAAGCTAAGCGGATACGGTCGTGGCGTCGCTGCTTTGGCGAGTGGTCAGGCGAATTTGCGCCTTGCCGAGACCTTCCGGGCTGCCCCGATTCCCCAAGATATTGCGAGTGATCCCGAGCTGAAAGAGACCTACGAACAATCGCTCGAAGGGGTCGTCGAACCGCGGAAGCGTCAAGGGCGTGATGCGTCGCTTGTCGCACTGCAGACGCTCGCCGAAGATGGGGTCATTCGATCGCCAGAAGTCGACGCCGCCCGCGCGACGCTCGCACGCCTCTACGCGGGGCGGCGCATCGACGCCCTGGACGCGCTGCTGCTGCCGAAGCCTCCGGCGACGATCGCCACCCTTCATGGGGCCGATTTTGGCCGCACCATGGTTGTGCGTCCGCCGACGAATCTCACCGGCATCGCCGACGCCCTCTCGCCGACGCTGAGCGCGGCGCTCCCTTCGCCGGGACCGACCCAGGACGCGCTCACCGCCCAGCTCGGGCTCACCGGCACGCCGGGGCGCTTTGTCGCGTTTCCCCGCGCCGAGCGCCACGACTCCATGCGCCCTTGGCTTCGGAGCTACGGGAATTTGCTGCTCGCGACGCACACGTGGCGGGGCGTCGGTTACGACCAGGTCGTTGCAACCTACATTAGTCAGACGAGCTTCGCGGACGACGAGACGCGGGAAACGGCGCGCTTCTACTTCGCCCTTGCCCTGACCCTTCGGAATGGGCCTGACTCGCCAGCCGAAATGATGAGCGCAAAGACGCCCGCCGACCTGAACCTCGGCCACGTGGAGGCGCTCGACGCCCTCGAAGGGGAGCACAATCGGTTCGCCGGGGAGGCGGCCTACGACGCCGCGCTGCTCCTCGAGACGGCGCCGCCGGAGAAGGCTTCTGCGAGCTTTTTCAAGGGGCTTGCCGCGCGGTACCGGAAGGCGGAAGGCCTGCTGAGCGCCGCCGACGCAAAGGCCAAAGCTCACGATCGCGCCGCCGCGATGGACGAACTGGCCAAGCAGGTGGCGACGATGACCGGAGGGAAGTGATGGACGCCTACTTGGCGCTTCTCCAGCGGGTGCGCCTCGCGGGGGAGCACAAGGGGGATCGGACCGGCGTCGGCACGCGAAGCGTGTTTGGGCATCAATACCGCGTCGACCTTTCCGACGGGTTTCCCCTATTGACGACGAAGAAAGTTCATTTCAAATCGATCGTGGTCGAACTGCTCTGGTTTCTTCGTGGGGAGACCGATACTGCCTATTTGAAGCGGCACGGCGTCACGATATGGGACGAGTGGGCGACGGCAGAACAAACAGCAAAGTTTGGCCGCTCAGAAGGGGATCTCGGCCCTGTCTACGGCCATCAATGGCGAAACTTTGGGGCGACCCAGCTCCCCGACGGCACCTACGCCGACGACGGCAAGGACCAGATCTCCTGGGTCGTCGACGAAATCCGCCGAAATCCGAACAGCCGTCGCCTGCTCATTTCCGGCTGGAATCCGAAGGAAGCGACGGCGGTTGCGCTCCCTCCCTGCCACACGCTCTTCCAGTTTCACGTCGCCGACGGCGCGCTCTCGTGCCAGCTCTACCAGCGGAGCGGAGATGTCTTTCTGGGCGTCCCTTTCAATCTCGCAAGTTACGCCCTTCTTACCTGCATGATTGCGCAGGTGACCGGGCTCCGGCCGGGTACGTTCGTCCACACCTTCGGCGACGCGCACCTCTACGAGAACCACCTCGCGCAGGCCGATCTCCAGCTTTCCCGGATACCGCGCCCGCTCCCGCGGCTCGTCCTCGATCCGACGGTGACCGATCTCTTCGCGTTTGAGCCGGGGCACATCTCCGTCGAGAATTACGACCCCTATCCGGGGATCAAGGCGCCTGTCGCAATTTGAGCGCGTCGTCGACTTCGTCGAGAAACGCCGTGATGTGTTGATGAACCGTGGGGGCATGCGTGATCGGTCCCATGTGGCCGGCCTCGGCGATACGAACCGCACGCCCTTCCGGCATCGCCGCCGCGATCCGCTCGGTCAGGGTGCGTGCGGCGATCGGGGAGTGCTCCCCGCAGAGCAAGAGCGCGGGAACCGAGAGCGTCGCGTAGGTGGCCGCGGGGGTGCGGTCTCCGAGCAGACACTGCACTTCATCAAACAATTTCATAGCATTGGCGCGGAACGAGGCCTTTCCCCCCTCCGGCATCGCATCCCAGGCGCCGGGGACGTTCCAGTAGTCGACGAAGCCGCGAAGCCAGCCCTCAACGTCGTCCACGGCCGGGGCGGGGCGTGCGGGCGGCTCATCCAAGACCCCAAATAGCGGCGGCTCGTAGGCGACGACCGACGCGACGTTCCGGCGGCGGTGGAACGCAGTGAGGAAGGCGATCGCTCCGCCGTACGAGTGCCCTACGAGATGTACGGGGCCGGGAGCTTCGAGCTCATCAAGCAGGCGTTCCAACGCGAGGATCTCGAGCGAGGTATGGAAGCGCTCGCCGGCCGGCCACGGGCCGCTTTCTCCGTAGCCAAGAAAATCAGGGGTGTAGACCTCGCGGGATTCGCTCAGTTCGGTCGCGAATTTTCGCCATTGGCGGCCCGACATCCCGCCGCTGTGGAGGAGGACAACAGGCAATCGGGGGGCGACCGACTTCGCGGCGAAGCGTTGGACGGCGAGGCGTGGGCGGCGATCCAGGGGCATAGGTACAACCAGATCTAGGACGATCGTCCTAAAAGACAATGGCATGCTAGCGTTGACGCATGCGATTTCCCGGGGATCGGAAAGCACGCGGGCGGGCGGAAATTGTCGCAGCGGCGGGGCGCCTCTTTCGCGCCGAAGGCTTCGCGGCGACCGGCGTCGACGGCCTCATGAAGGGGGCCGGGCGCACAGCCGGCACCTTCTACAGCTATTTTTCTTCGAAAAATTCACTCTTTGGAGCGGTCCTCGCCGCGTCGATCGAGGAGACGCAGTCATCGCTTCTCGCCGACCTTGAAGAGATCTCTGGGGACGCGTGGGTTGCCGAAGTGGCTCGGCGGTATCTGAGCCGCGCCCATCGAGACGATCCCGCCCAGGGGTGCGCGATGCCCGGTCTTGCTGCGGAAGTCGGGCGGGCCCCCGAGGAGACGCGCGCCCTCTTCGAAGAGCATGTGAAGGCCTTCGTCGCTCGGATCGCAGAAAATCTTGGCGAAACGACGGGCGCGACGCCGCTCAGCGAGGAAGACCGCGCGCTTGCCCTTGTCGCACTGTTCGTCGGCGGCATCGTCCTCGCGCGCGCCGTGAAGAGCAAGGGGCTCTCCGACCGCATTCTTCTTGCGGCCCGGCGCTTCGCGACCCGATAAGCGGTCGTGGATATTTCTCTCGTCGCGGCGATCGCGAAGAACGGCGTCATCGGTCACCGGGGGGCGATTCCCTGGTATCTACCGGCCGATCTTAAGAAATTTCGAGCGATTACCATCGGTCACACCGTGGTCATGGGGCGGCGAACCTGGGAAAGCCTCCTCGCGTCCCCCCTCGGCGGGCCGTTGCCAGGGCGCCAAAACCTGGTCGTCTCGTCGTCGGCCATCGCTCATCCTGGCGTCTCCGTCGTACGATCGTTCGACGCCGCGCTCGCGTTCGCCGAGGCATCGAAGGCCTCGGCGCTCTTCGCGATCGGCGGGGCGGCCATCTACCGGGAGGCACTCCCCCGCGTCACCGTGGCCCACATCACCGACGTCGTGGTCGAGCCGTCGGGCGATGCCTTCTTCCCCGCTTGGGATCGGGCGCTGTTCGCGGTCACCGAGGAAATTTCCTGGCCTGGCACGGCGACGATCCCCGCCGCCGTCTACCGGCGCTACCTGCGCCGTTAGCGAGTCGGTCGCCGCTTTCTGCCGAGCAACGTCGCCCGCGTGAGCGCTCCGTGCCCCTCGGGGCCGAGCTTGTCGCCGATCGCCTGGAGCGTCTTTTGGAGGCGGTCGCGGCGGATTTTCTCGGCATCCTGGAAGAGCGTAGGACGAGCGTTCGACGGGGCGAGGTCGCTCACGTGGACGCCGACCAGACGGAACGCGCGCCCGTCGAGGGGAAGGCGGTCGAGGGCCTTCTCGGCGGCGCGGAAGAGGGTCGTCGTATCGCTTGCCGGTTCGCCGAGGGGCGTTTGGCGGGAAATGAGCTCGAAGCGATCGGTCTTCAGCTTGATCGCGAGCGTCCTTCCGGCGAGCCCATTTCGCACGAGGCGCGCCGCAACCGTTTCGGAATGCTCCAAGAGGGCCCGGCCGACATCTTCGCGGCCGCGGAGATCTTCTTCATAGGTCGTCTCCGAGCCGATCGACTTGGCCTCGCGCTCGGGGACGACCGGACGCCCATCGATGCCGCTCGCCAGAAGCTTGTAGTGCACACCTACTTCTCCGATGGTCTTGCGCAGCCAATCGTCGGGTGCCTCCTGAAAGTCGCCAAATGTCCGCAATCCAAGCGCTTCTAGGCGCGGCAGCGACTTCCCGCCGACCCCCCAAAGGCGTGTGGTCGGGAGCGGCGCGAGGCGCTCTTTGACGTCCTCCCGAAAGTCGACGAGCGCGTTCGGCTTCTCCAGATCGGAGGCGATCTTGGCGACAAATTTCGTTGGGGCGACGCCCGCCGAGGCGACAAGACCGAGTTCGTCGCGGATGGCGTCACGAATCTGGTGGGCGATGGCGACCCCGTCGCCAAAGAGGGCACGACTCGCGGTGACGTCGAGGAACGCTTCGTCGAGGGAGAGGCCTTGGACGAGTGGCGTGAATCGATGGAAGATTTCGAAAACTTTCGAGGAAAATTCCGCGTAGCGCCGCATGCGGACCGGCAGGAGGATCGCCTGCGGGCACCGTCGGATCGCCTCGGCCATCGGCATCGCCGAGCGAACGCCGAAGCGCCGCGCCTCGTAGCTCGCCGCGCAGACGACGCCGCGTCCGCTCACCCGTTCGCCGCCGCCCGCTGCCGGTTCGACGACCTTGTATCCGCCGACAATAACTGGCTTTCCGGCCAGAAAGGGCTGATCGGCGATCTCGACGCTCGCGTAGAACGCGTCCATGTCGATGTGAAGGATCTCGCGCATCGTTCGCCCTGCCGCCAAAACTAGCCCCGTCCCTAGGGGACCCCCTAGCGGAAGTCCTCGGAGAAATGCGGCAAGATGGGTGGTCGCGCGGTCCTTCGGCGGCTAATACCGGCCGCCATGCGACTCCGATCGATCGAGGGGAACCGGCAGCGGCTGGACGGTGGGGCGATGTTCGGAAATGCGCCGAAGCCGCTTTGGGAGCGGTGGATCGCCGCCGACGAGAAGAACCGGATTCCTCTCGCGTGTCGCGCACTCCTCATTCAGGATTCTTTTCCCGACGGTCGCTCAAGAAACGTCCTTTTGGAGGCCGGCATCGGCGTCTTCTTTGACCCGAAGTCCCGCGAGCGTTTCGGCGTTGAGGAGGAGGCGCACGTCCTCCTGGCGTCTCTCGCAGCGGCCGGTGTTGATCCAGAAGCGATCGATGTCGTCGTCCTCTCGCACCTGCACTTCGACCACGCTGGCGGACTGCTGACCGCGTTCGAGGCAGGAACGGCGCCGTCACTCGTGTTCCCCAACGCGCGCTACGTCGTCGGCGAGGAGGCCTGGACGCGTGCGAAACATCCGCATTTTCGTGACAAAGCGAGCTTCATTCCCGAACTCCCTGGCTTGATGGAGGGGAGCGTCGGCGGCGTCGAAGTGATTGCACCAGGCGGCGTAAGCGCCACACTCGGTGCAAGCTACACGTTTACGATTTCTCAGGGGCACACCCCCGGTCTGCTCCTCACGCGGGTCGCTGTCCCCGGTGGAAGTGACCGTCCGGCGACCGCAATCACCTTCCTGGGGGACCTCGTGCCCGGCGTCCCCTGGGTACATCTTCCGATTACCATGGGGTATGATCGCTTCCCCGAACTGCTGATTGAAGAGAAGCAGAAACTCCTCGATGGCGTCATTGAAGGGGATGAGTGGCTTTTCTTCACCCACGACCCGCGCTTCGCCGCCTCGCGCGCGACCCGCGACGAAAAGGGGAAGTACAGCGCCGTCGCCCCCGTTGAAGTGCTCGAGTGGTGACCGCTCTTTTTCCACAGTGTGTGCTTGGGTAACGGTGAGTAAACGTTTGAAAGCACACGTGAATTCCATCGTTGCCTCCGCGCTCGCCGCCGTCGTCGTTCATGGGGCCATCGTCGGTGCGCTGTTGCGTCTGCCGCCCCGGCCGGGGATCCCGCTGTCCTCGCCCGATGCCGGCGAACTCTTCGTCGACGTTCAGGTCGTCGTGCCACCGGCCACCGAGGCCTTGCCGGCGATCAAGTCGGGGGCACAGGAGAAGGTTCTTGTGGGGACCAATGGCGGCGGAGAGGGCGGCCTCCGTTCAACAGGTGCCGTCGCGCCGCAGCCCGAGGCGGAGGCCGACTCGCGGCCCGGGGGCAAGCCAACTTCCGAGGAACATGGGTGGTTTTCCCCCTTCGCCGGCCCGTCGTCGGAGGGCCATCCGATCGATTTGCGTGCGCACTACACAGACATTCCGCCCAGCGCCGTCGATGGGACGCCATCGGCGCGAACCCCAGCCGCGCCGACCCCCAACGCGCAGGCAGCCTCGGTCCTGCGCGCAGGCGTCGACGCGCACGAGGTCGAGCGCGGGACGGCGGCAGGGGGCGAGGCGGTCTCTGCGGTTGCAGCCATCGGTCATCTTCCGGGGGCGCCCGGCCTCGGGCACGCGACCTTCGCGATTCGTGTGGACGGGGCCGGTATCTCGGTCGCGCTCGCCGATGGGGGCGCAGACGGTCCTGCGTGGCAGGCGCTCTTGCCAGCCCTCCGCGCGGCTCTTCTCGCCCACCCACCGCGGATCCCCACCGGAAAACGAGGTCTTTCTCTCATCATCGCGACCCGTATCGACGACCAGTGCCCCGATGGACGGCCGCCCCACGGCGACGGGAGCTGCCCGAGTGGCGGCGGCATTTCGCGTTCCGGAATCGGCATCGGAGGGACGTTAAGCCCCGAAAACATTGGTCGCCGTCCGAATCGCATGGTGCATACACGGATTGTTTCTAGCGTCGCGGATTGACAGCGACCGCGGAGAATCAAGGACATTCGGCCTCCCGTGTGCTTACGTCCGACCGAGATTCAGATTGTCATGGCGCGAGCAAAGACAGGCCTCGGAGCGCATTCCTCAGAAGACACACGCCTCGCACTCATTCGTGCGGCGGAGCGACTGTTTGCCGAGCGAGGCATTGACGCCATCTCTCTGCGCGAGGTGAGTGCGGAGGCCGGGCAGGGGAATAACTCTGCGGTTTCCTACCACTTTCAGTCGCGCGAAGGGCTCATTGACGCGATTCTTGAGCGCCACTCCATTCCGATTCACAACCGGTGGGACGCCCAGCTAGACCTCCTTGAGCGCCAAAACGCGGTCACCCTTCGTCTCCTCGTCGAGATGCTGACGCTCCCCATCGTCGCAAAGCTTGACGACCCCGATGGCGGCTGGGCGTACCTTTCGATCGCCGCCCAGCTCTCCGTGAATCCGCGGATGCCGCTCGTCCACAGGCCCGTCGGGATGCGGCCCCCCGTCCTCCGCCTCATCGGCAGCATGATGCCGTTCACGAAGGCCCCCTTCGAGCTCCTGGCGTACCGCTTCGAGCGGATCTCTTCGACGATCTACACCAGCGCCGTGATCTTTCACCGAATTGCGGTCGAGTCGGGCTCTGCATTTCCTCGAGCGGCCTTCGAGAGCGACCTCGTCGACGCCCTCACCCTCGCGATCGAGATGCCGTCCTCACCGTCGACGCTGGACGCGCTCGCCGGCGCTCATGGCATCGTGCCGCCGGCGCCGCCGATGCCGGTCCCCTAAGGATCTCCCCTCGCGACGAGCGCTCGCAAGGGGCCCGTTCGACTTTTGTGCGCTGCAACACGAGGTTTCCGGAAATCGTCCGTGCTCGGCTTGTTTTCTCGGAGAATCGGTCATATTGCATCGCAACATTCATGGGCACCCCGATCCTCTCCACCGTCGCCCAGGCCCTCCGGCCGCCGATGATCTATAGCCTTCACGAGTTCCAGCGCCGCCTGCTGGAGCCGCTCGCGGAGTACGCGGATGTCTCCGCGCGCACGCTGCGCGATCCCAAGAACCCGCTAGCAAAACTCCCGCAACTACGGCTGCTTGGGGCGAGCAACGCGCTCTTGCATCGCCTCACGAAGCGTTACAAGAAGCTGCCCTGGGGTATCGACGAGGTGCTCGCCCACGGGAAGCCGGTGTCGGTCGCTGAAGAGACGATCCTTGACGAGCCCTTCTGCAAGCTGGTTCGTTTTGTGCGCCGCAGCGAAGACGGCGACGTCGCCCGCCGCCTCGGGAACGATCCTAAAGTTCTCGTCTGCGCGCCGCTCTCCGGTCACCACGCGACGCTCCTCCGGGACACGATCCGGACGCTCCTCCAAGATCACGACGTGTACGTGACCGACTGGAACGACGCGCGCGATGTCCCGCTCACCGAAGGGGACTTTCATCTCGACGACTACGTCCACACGATCATGCGATTCATTCGCACGCTCGGCGCCGACCAACTCCATATCGTCTCCGTCTGCCAGCCGACGGTCCCCGTCCTTGGTGCCGTCTCGTTGCTCGCGCAAGCTGGTGAAAAGACTCCCCGTTCGCTGACGTTGATGGGCGGTCCTATCGACGCACGGAAGAGTCCCACGTCGGTGAACCTTCTCGCGACCCAGCATTCCTACGACTGGTTCGAGAAGAATATGATTCACAAAGTTCCCCGCGGCTATGCGGGGAAGGGGCGCCGCGTCTATCCCGGCTTCTTGCAGCTTACTGCCTTCGTGATGATGAATCCGAAGAATCACTTTAAGGCCTACGTCCGCTACTGGGTCGATTCCATCAAAGGGGAATCGGGCGAGTCGGCGAGGATTACTCACGAGCGCTTCTACGACGAGTACAACTCGGTACTCGACATGGATGCCGCCTATTATTTGGAGACGGTTCGCGTCGTTTTTCAGGATTTCGCCCTCGCTTCAGGGACCTGGAACGTCCGTGGCGTGCGCGTGCGCCCTTCGGCGATCACCGAAACGGCGATCTTCACCGTCGAAGGCGAGAAGGACGACATCTCCGGCGCCGGTCAGACGGAGGCCGCCCACGATCTCTGCGCGAACGTCCCTGACGACAAGCGGAAGCACTACGTCGCCATCGGCGCCGGCCACTACGGGATTTTCTCGGGTCGCAAGTGGCGCGAGGGCGTCTATCCGCAGATCCGCGACTTTATTCGTCAACACGGCGGCGCGACGAAAGCGATCGCGGCGTCCAACGGCAGCGCCCACGCCAGCTGAGGGTTGTTTCGATGTTTCAAGGCAAGACGGCACTCGTTACGGGGTCGACCAGTGGCATCGGGCTCGCGATCGCAGAAGCGCTCGCAGCCCAAGGGGCGAACGTGATCCTCAACGGTTTTGGCGACAGCTCCGGTCCCCGAGCTGCCGTCGAGGCCGCTGCGGCGGCTGCCGGATTTGGCGGGCGTGTCGGCTTTCACGATGCCGATATGAGCGTCGCTTCTCGTATTGAGCAACTCGTTGAGTATGCCAATGCAGAGTTTGATGGGATCGACATCCTCGTCAACAATGCTGGCATTCAGCATGTAGCCAATGTGGAAGACTTCCCCGTCGAAAAGTGGGACGCGATCCTCGCGATCAACCTTACTTCTGCGTTCCATACGACTCGACTCACGCTTCCCCGGATGAAGGAAAAGAACTTCGGGCGCATCGTGAACGTCGCCTCGGTGCATGGGCTCGTCGCGAGCGTCGGGAAGGCGGCCTACGTCGCCGCCAAACATGGGCTCGTCGGCTTCACCAAGGTGACCGCCCTCGAAACCGCGCGAACGAACGTCACCTGCAACGCGATCTGCCCGGGGTGGGTGCTCACGCCGCTCGTCCAGAAGCAGATTGACGACCGGGCCGCGCGCGACGGGATGACCGTCGAAGCTGCGAAGATTGCTCTCCTTTCCGAGAAGCAGCCCTCCGCGGAATTTGTCACTCCCGCCCAGCTTGCTGCGCTCGTCATCTTCCTCTGCAGCGAAGTCGGCTCCCAGATTCGCGGCGTCGCCTGGAACATGGACGGCGGCTGGACCGCCCAGTAAGTAACGAGTGCAGGATGCATTGATGTGTCCTGCATTTGTTCTCCGATCCGGCGCTTCGCCGGGCGGAGACGAAGTTGTCTAGCTTGGACAACGAGGCGGCGGCTCGACGCATCCCAACGGACCATGGCCCGTTACCTTGCCCGCGTTGCGACACCTCTGTCCGTCGAGACTACGTTCGACAAACTCTCGGATCTGTCGCGTTTTTCGGAGTGGGATCCCGGCGTTCTCCGCGGGCGCTGCGTCCGACAAACGGCAGCTGGCGTTGGGTCGATCTACGAGCTCATGCTCGATGCACCCTTCGGGCGCCCGTGCCTTCGCTACACCGTCGACCGCTTCGAGCGCGCACCCCAGCGCTGCGTGATCGGGTTTTCGGGCGCCATCAACGGGCTGAAATCTCTCGACGAGATTCGCGTTGCCACCGAGGCCGAGGGGACCGTCGTGACCTACGACGCGACGCTCACGACCCGCTTCCCTTGGGCGCTCGGTGACCGTCTCTTGAATGTGTATTTTCGAAGACTTGGCGACCGCGCCGCCTTCGGACTTCGCCGCTTTCTTGGCGGCTCTCCGGTCGCTGGGGATGCCCTCGAACAGGGCCGGTCATGAGCCTCCTCGATCGCGTTCTTGAGGCGAGC
>JAAFHJ010000100.1 GCA_013298325.1 Myxococcales bacterium
TGCGACAGCGTTCCCCGAAAACGAGCCTGCGTAAGAGGCAAGCTCCGGGTCGGTGGCCAGGAGCGCTTCGAGCTCCCGACGGGCGTAAAAGAGGCGGGTACGGACAGTAAGTACCGGAGCATCGACGATTTCGCCGATCTCCGCCGGAGAGAGACCTTCGAGGTCGTGAAGAACGAAGACGATACGCTTCTTCTCGCCAATCGTTTCGACCAAGCGGGCAAAGGCGCGCCGGCGGCGAAGCGAAGCCGCTTCTGCATCGGGCAGCGGCCGGTCGGCTTCGAAGTCGAGGGGCGTCTCCGCCCCTTCCGCCGGGCGACTCTTCTTGGCGCGGCGGTGCATGAGCACCACGTTCACCGTCACCCGGTGAAGCCATGTCGTGAATTTTGACTGGCCGCGGAAGTCCCCAAGGGACCGAAATACCTGAACGAAAACGTCTTGAACGACGTCATCCACTTCCCGCGGAGATCCCAACATTCGGAAGACGAGGCGGGCGACCTGCTTGCGATGGGCGTCGTAGAGGGCGCGGAATGCGCTGCGATCCCCGCGTGATGCGCGAAGGACGAGGTCGTCTACGCCCGCCGTCGGGCGCGCCTCGGTCTTGTCCCCGCTGGGCGGTGGCGTGGGTCGTTCCAAAGTCACGGGGTCGGAACCGGTATCTTCCGCGGCGTGGGAACGCAAGCACGCGCTGGGGATGAAGGGGCGTACGCGCACCCCGGACGGCCGGTCTTCCACCGTCGGCACCAAGAGGGGCTGGAGAGCGAGTGCACTCATCACAAGGCTCGATGCGCTGAGCCCGCAACCCATTCAGCGACCGCCGCAGAAATCGTCCCTTCGGTCAGCGCGCGAGACGGCGCGACGCGCCACGGAGGAGGTCCTTGACATCGAGGGCCACGAGGAGAATCACGACGGAAATAGCGAAGAGGAACATGCGCGCGCAACCTGCATGAAGCGGCTTCCGGCTACCAAATTCGCCGTGCGGAATTCCTGGAACCCTAGGTTTTTCCTTCGGGGCGCCGACAAAAAGAGAAACGCCCAGGTCGCTGCATCGTGCAGCCATCTGGGCGCGTCGTTCAGAAGCGGTGCTTCAGAAGAGGGTCTTGAGGTCGACGACCGGGAGCTTCTTCACTTCGAGGATCGAGTTGATCGCCTTGAGGATACGGGTCTTCATCGGGCCCGAGATCGTCCCGCCGGTCGTCGCGGCGTTGAGGGCGCGCTGCGTCACCGGACGGCCCGAGCGCGGCTTCTTCTTCTCGCCGGCGACTTCCTTCTTGGTCCGCTTCGCGAGGCGGATCGCGCGATCTTCAACCTGAAGGCTCTCGAGGGAGTGCGAAACCGCGAGGAGGCGGCGGGAGTCGATCTTCTTGTCCGCGAGGAAGGTGGCAAACTTGGTGGCGCTCATCGAGGCCGACCTAACGCGAAAGTGCTTCGGATGCAAGATGCACGTCGCGGGCGGTCGTACGTCGCCGTTCCCGTCATTTTTCCGGGGTGAAATCGGGGACGACGACAAATGCCGGGAACGCCGATGTCTCGCGTAGACGGTCACCTGCCGGCCCCGAATCCTCGGGGAGGCGTGGCATTGGCGGAATCGCCACAACCCCGACTGCCGCTTGGCCGTCGCTCGGCGGGACGTAGGAATCGCAGGTCTGAAAGGTTTTTTTCCGGGCCCGCGGGGTGTCTGCGGAAAGGGCGCGCCGCACGAGCTTCCCCCCTTCGAAGACGAGTAAATCGCCAGCGATCGCGTCGGCGACGGCGGCACTGCGCGTCGCGACCACGACGCCGATCCGCTTCGCGAGCGCACGGAGCGTGCGGCAGTACACGTCGATTTCTTCCGCGGAGAGGCCGTAGGTCGGCTCGTCGAAGGCGGCGACCGAAGGGCGTCGGACCGCCTCGCGAACAAGGAGCGCCTGGCGAAATTCAAAGGGGCTGAGGTCGAGCATCGGCCGCGAAAGCGGGTGCAAAAAGTCCTGAAGTTCAAGAGCTTGAAGAGCTAGCTCCACTGCGTCTTCTTGTGCATCCGGGTTCACGACTTCACCGATCGAGCGCTGAAGGAACTCCGGGCGTCGGAGAACCAGATCGGCGCAGCGGGTACCGGAAATCGGCTTCCCCTCAAGCTCCGCGCTGCCCTCGGTCGCAAAGTCGCCGATTCCACCGGTAAGTACCCGTACTAATGCTGTTTTCCCTGCGCCGGTCGGCCCAAAAATGACGAGCGGCGTTCCGCGGCGCATGGTGAAGTCGACGCTACGCAGAACAGAACGGGCGCCGTGACTCGCAGAGAACGCCTGGAACGAAAGCAAAGGGGACATATTCACGAGGCGCTTTCCGATTCAGCGTCCCGCCAGGCGGAGACAACCGCATTTTTGAAGGTACCTGGAGTGAGGAAGGAAGGAAGTGCGGTATCCACGCAACCCCGTTGACCTCGCAGAACGCCCTCCAATTTGTCGGTCGGGCGCTTAAAACTTCAAGACTTCGAGAGACGTTCAGGCGCTCGCGGCGACGTGGGTCGTGAGCGGAGGGTCGGTATTCAAATCCGATTTTTGCGTCGATGCTTGGCGCTTTGAAAAGAGATTTTTCGCATCCCAGACAGGCCCCATTACGAAGGAAAGCGGGTCGTCTGCAAAGGCGGGTGCGTTCTTCTCAAAGACGGCATGACCGACAAGGTTCAGCCCCCAACCGACGGCAAATGAGCCGGCCGCCGCCGTCCACACGGGGCGGAAAGGCTTGAAGGCGATAAGCCCCGCAGCCCCCACGACGATCATCGGAATGCCTGCAAGATGCAGCCATCGATTGGTCGCGTTGCGGTGCGTTTGCTCGTAGAACTTGGAGGCAAGATCCCAGCGATCGCTGAGGCTTCCGTCGAATTCGGGATGCTCGCGACGCCACTCTTTTTCCAACAGGGAGAACCCTCGGCCGAAGAGGCCGAGGCCGGTCTTCTTGCGGCCGGCGAGGAGCCCCACCATTCCGAGGACCGCGAACGCCACACCCTTTTGACGATTGGAGATCATACACGGAGCCTACCCCGCTTAGCCAAGGTGGGGAACGACTTGGCGCCGACCGGCGCGGGGTGGCACCGCAGGCCAATTTGCTCCTCGATCCGCGCTAGCGGGCGAGGACGAACGTCTCGGGAAACGCGGAAAGACCTATCGCCCCATCCAGGGGCAGGTGGCGAGGAGTTGGCGAAACGGACGCCGACTGCACGAGAACCCGACCGGGTGACCGTAGGCCTCCACGGGGACGCATTCCTGGGACTTTTCGTAGCTCCCCTCGGCCTCGGGCTCAATGGGGCGATCGCAGTCGCCGAAACGGGAAATATCCCAGCGATAGTACCCTCGCGGATCCCAAAAATGAATAACTTTTACAGGTACATAGGTGCCCCTTGGGTACTTAGCTGCGCAGGCTGCAAAATCGTGCCCACCGCGAATGACTTGGTACTGGTCGCCGGGGCATGGGTCCCACTCGAGTTCAAGATCGACGAGTGAAATATCGCCGTTTTCCGCGTTCGCGACCGGGTCGTTGCGGACAACTTGCACCGTCGACTCGAAGGCCTCGGTCGGGTGGCACGCGGCGAGCGCAAGCAGGGACGCCGACCCGAGCGCTCGTGCAGCGCGGCGTAACGAGAGGGGAGGCACGCGTCGCCTTCTAGCAAATTTGCCGGCGCCCCCTTCGGGAGATTCCGGCCCCACGGAGAATGAAACCTTACGCAAGCGAAAGGTTGCACGAATCCCCGAGGCAATACTAACGTCGCCGTTATCTTGGGGTCGATGCTCCGCCGGTTCTTGTTCGTTGTTGCTGCAATCGTCGCATTTGTGACGTTATTGCCGGCATTTGGCGAGCGGGCGGCGCGCCGCAGTCCCCATGCGACAGCGCAGATCTCGACGGGGGAGCTGCGCGGAAAGACCCTCGTGACCGCGCGCCACGAGCTTCGCTACGCGGAAACGACCGGCGACCACGTTGCCGACGATGACGGGGACGTTAGCTCCCCCGACGAAGCATTGGACGCGCCCGACGGGGATGGCGACGACGATCCTTCGTCAGCGCCACTGCGTCTTGGGGTCGCGCTCATCGCGCCGCCGGCGCGCCCGGCACCGGAAGCGGTTTCATTCCAGCAGCGACCGGGAATTCTTCTGTTTAAGCAAATGGTTAGACCTGGCTAGTCGGCGTCGATCGAGCATCGCTCGGTCCTCCGACGCCTCGCACTTGCCTCGCCCGCACCCTTGAAGGCGGACGCCCGCCGGGATTGCTTGCATGTTACCCACGAATCATCGACGCACGCGCGTTGCCCTCAAACGCGCGTGCAGGGTGCCCCTCATGGCACGCCTCGCCCTTGTGTTTTGTGTTGGATTTCAGGCCCTTACGCCGGGGCCTGCTTCCGCACAAACGGCCATTTTGACGCCCCAGACGGCGGCGTTTCCCTCGCTCGCCGAAGCGCTCGCGCGGGCCGAGCAGCGCGCGCCAGCGGCCATCGAGGCGCGCGGGGAGGTCGCTGCGGCCCGGGCAGGAAAGATCGGCGCGGAGGCTTCCGCGTTTGGAAATCCCTACGTCGATTTTCAAGTTGACCGGGGGAGTACGACCAAAGACGTCCAGGCACTTGCCTATTTGTATATGCCAGTTGACGCTTTTGGTCAGCGTGGCGCGCGTATCGACGAAGCCGACGCGCTCGTGCGCTGGAAGGGGCTCTCCGCAGAGGCCCGTCGTAGCGCGGTCCGTGGGGAGACGATCGCCCGCTGGGGGGCCGCTCGCGTGGCTCAGGAGCGCCTCGCACATGCGCAAGACGCCGTAGAAAGTGCAGAAAAAGAGGCAGCTTACTTTGCGGGGCGCTTTGCCGCGAAGGATACGACCATCTACGAAAAGAGCCTCGCCGAGGCGGAGGTTGGCCGCTGGATGCAGGCTCGAGCCGAAGCCGAACTGGACCTCCTCGAACGTCTCGCACGCCTTTCCGAATGGATCGGTGAATCGACGATTCCTGGCGCTCCTTCAAAGGCAGCGCTTGGCAGCATCAATGCGCCTTTGCCCCCCGCCCCGGCGCGCCGAGCCGCCGAAGCACCGGCACTCGTGGCCCAGCGCGCGGAGCATTTTTTCTGGGAAAAACAGGGGGAACGCTACCGCGCCGAGCGACGCGCCCCGCTGCAACTCTTGCTCATTGCCGGGCGCGGCGATCCAGGAGATGTGCGGCTTGGCGGCGGCGTCACCGTCACGCTCCCCGTAGCTCGCCGAAATCAGGGGGAAATTGCGCGTGCCGAAGCGGAGGCCGACCGAAGCGCGGCGGCGGAGACGTCGCTTACGGCGAGCCTCGCGGCGCGCATTTCGGCGACCGAGCAAGCGCTCGCCACCGTCCTCACGGCAATCGCCAACCTCGACAGCAACGGGCTGCCGGCCTCGCAACGGGCCGTCGATGCCTCGCTTGAAGCATACCGAAGCGGAAAAATGGAGCTTTTGCCGGTGCTTGTCGCGCGACGCGAGCTCCAGCTCGCGCGGACCCGCCGACTTGATCTCGTGGAACGCGCCTGGCGCAGCTACGGCGAGTGGATCGCCCTCACCGGAGAGAAACCGTGAACAAATTCATAACGATGAACCTCTCGCTGTTCGGTGTTCTCGTCGCGAGCCTTGCCCTGTTGCTCGGCACCGGCTGCGGAAAATCCCACGCGGCCGCCGAGGGCATCCCCGAGACCCGCGAGAAGAAAGGGAGAACCGTTACGTTTGATCCGAAAGCGCTAGAACGGCTGGGCGTCGTTGTTGGCGCCGTCGGCGGCCCACAAAATCAGGGATTTACGGTACCTGGGACCCTGGAGTTCGACCCGGAGCGGTACGCGGAAGTGGGGACGCTGGCTGACGGGCGGGTCACGAGCCTCGACGTCCACGTCGGCGAGCGTGTGAAGAAGGGGCAGCTGCTCGCGCGGATCATGGTCCCGAGCGTCGCCACCGCGCAGGCGGAACTGGTGGCGGCGGCGGCAGCTTCCAAGATCGCAGCGACGAATGAAGCTCGCGAAAAAAACCTGCTGGATCGGGAGCTTACGACGGCGCGCGAAGCGGAGATGGCCCGTGGAGACGCGGTGCGCACCCAGGCGGAGCTCTCCGCCGCGCAGGCCCGGCTTGCGGCGCTTGGCGTCGGCGCGACTGGCGCGACTGGCTCGAAAGGGGGCACCGGTGCGATCGCACTGAGCGCCCCAATCGATGGCGTCGTCGTGCGACGCGATGCCGTCCTTGGACGCTTCCTTCAGGCCAAAGAAACGGCGTTTGTTGTCGCTGACCCGTCGGTACTTCAGGCCGAGATCAACGTGTACGAGTCCGACATTCCGTATTTGAAGACTGGCGATGAAGTCGCACTGACGATTGACACACGAGAGGTCACAATCGCAGGAAAGGTGACCTACATCGAGCCACGCATCGGTCGTTCCTCGCGGGCGCTTCGTGCCCATCTCCTGGTCCCCAACGAGGACGGGAGCCTTCGGGCAGGAACCTTCGTGCGGGCCCAAATCAAGCTCCCGAACGGGACTTCGAAAGGGGCTGGGAGCATGTTCGTCCCGGCGGAGGCGGTCCAGCCGCTCGGCGAAGAAGATGTTATCTTTGTGGAAAAGAGCGCAGGTGTCTTTGAAGTGCGTCCCGTGACCGTCCGCAGAAGGACCCCCCAGGTCATCGAGCTCGGCAGCGAACTCAATAGCGGTGAACGCATCGCGCTCAAAGGTAGTTTCCTACTTCGTGGAGAGGTCTCAAAACAATGAGCGCCTCAAAGTCATCAGCACAGACTCCCCTCCTTCAAACTGGATTATGGGGCTCGCGCAACCCGCTCCTCGCCATCTTGGCGACGCTCTTCATCGTCGCCATCGGCATCTTTGCCTCACGGAAGCTCGCGATCGACGCCGTCCCGGATGTGACCAACGTCCAGGTGCAGGTCGTGACGCGGGCCCCTTCCCTTTCGGCAACCGAGGTCGAAGCGCAGATCACCCAGCCGGTGGAGCGCGCGATGGCCGGTGCGCCTGGACTCACGCAAGTCCGTTCGATCTCAAAGCTTGGGATCTCGATCGTGACGCTCATTTTCAATGACGACACGGACGTCTATTTCGCGCGCGCCCAAGTGAGCGAGCGCCTCTCGACGCTCCGAGAGACGATCCCGGCGAGCGTAGGCGTGCCCGAGCTGGGCCCCGTGACGACCGCACTCGGCGAGATCTACATGTTTGAGCTGCGGCCGGACGGCTCACACCCACGAAGTGCCGAAGAATTAAGGACAATTATCGACTGGCAGGTCGCTCCGCGGCTGCGCCAGGTGACCGGCGTCGTCGAAGTCGTCGGCTTCGGCGGGAGCGTGAAGCAGTACCGGGTCACCCTGGATCCGGCAAAGCTAGCCGCGCATCGCGTCGGCGCCGCCGAGGTTCGCAGCGCCCTGTCGAAGGATAATCGTGTCGCCGGTGGCGGCTTTGTCGAATCGGGCGGCGAGCAGATTGTACTCCGCGGCGATGGGCGCTTTCGGGCCATTGAAGACATCGAGGACGTCGTCATTCGCACCGACGACCGTGGGATCCCGATCCGCGTCGGCGAGCTTGGGGAGGTCGACACCGGTCCGACGCTCCGCCAAGGGGCGATGACCCGCGACGGTCGCGGCGAAATCGTCGGCGCGAGTGTGATGATGCTCAAAGGGCAAAACAGCCGCGACGTCGTCGCCGGGGTGAAAGCGGCGATCGAGGTCCTCAAGCCGCAACTCCCATCCGGGCTGCGGGTCGAGCCCTACTACGACCGCGCGGCGTTCATCGATGACGTCCTCCATACGGTGGCGAAAAACCTCACAGAAGGGGCATTGATCGTCGTCGTCTGCCTGCTCCTCACGCTCGGGAGTGTGCGCGCCGGCCTCGTCGTCGCAGGGGCCATCCCGTTCGCCATGCTCGTCGGCTTCCTCGGCCTGGTGCTCACCGGCTACTCGGGGAACGTCATGTCGCTCGGCGCCGTCGACTTCGGCATCGTCGTCGAAGGGGCGGTGCTGGTCGTCGAGCACGCGATGACCCACGGTGCGCTTGGAAAAAACCTGAAAGAACGGCAACGTAACCTACGCGAAGCGATGAGCGACGTCGCAAGGCCGGCGATCTTCGGTGTAGTCATCACACTTCTAGTGTTCCTCCCGCTGATGACCCTCGAGGACGTCGAGGGGAAGATGTTCCGCCCGGTCGTCGTCTCGCTCTGCTTCATGCTCGCCGGTGCCCTGTTTTACGCGCTGGTGTTCGTGCCGGCGATCGCCCCGCGTTTCCTCACAAAAGTGGCGACGGTCGAAGAGCCCTGGCTCGTACGGAAGGTACGCAAGGTCTACGAACCGCTCGTCGACCGCGTCCTCCTTGCGCCGCGGAAGACGCTCGCCATCGCTGGCGTGGTGACGGCGCTCCTGCTCGCGAGCGGCGCGACGATCGGCGCCGAATTCCTTCCACGAATCTTTGAGGGGGCCTTCGCCCTCGATGCGTCGCGGCCACCGTCGACGGCGCTCGGCCAGGCCATTTCTCTGTCGAAGGAGATGGAAATCGCCATTCGCGAGACGCCAGAAGTGGAGACGGTCGTCTCGCGGATCGGGCGCCCGGAAGGGGCGGTTGATCCGGCGGGCCCCGAATCGAGCGACGTCTTCGTCATTCTCAAACCGCGCAAACAATGGCGCAAAGGCATCACGCCGGAGTCGCTGGCAAATGAACTTTCCGAGCGCGTGGCTGCGCGCGTCCCCGCCACTCAGGCGGCGGTAAGCCAACCGATCGAGATGCGCGTCAACGACATCGTGGCCGGGGTCAAGAGCGACTTGGCCATTAAAATCAAAGGGGAAGACCTTGAACAGATGACGGAGGCCGCCTCGATGATTCGGAGGGCGGTCGCCGAGGTCGACGGGGCAGCCGACGTAAAAATGGAGATTGCGACAGGCCTCCCTGCCCTCAATGTACGCGTAAATCGTGACCGCGCTGCACGTCTCGGCGTCTCCTCGGAAGACGTGCTCGATACCCTCGCAATGACCCGCGCCGGCATCGGAGTGGGGCAGGTCCGTGAAGGGGAGCGCGTGTTTGACCTCGTCCTTCGCGTCGGCGGCGAAGCGGTCGACGACGGCGATGATCTTGAGCGCCTCCCGGTCGCTGCAAGCCTCGGAGGGGCCAATGAACTCGTGCCATTGCGCCTCCTGGCCGACGTCACAAAAGAGCGCACCGTCGTCCAGGTGAGCCGCGAGCAGATGCGGCGCCGCCTCGTCGTTCAGGCGAACGTGCGCGGCCGTGACATCGTCTCTTTCGTCGGCGAGGCGCAAGCCAAGGTCGCCGCGTTGAAACTGCCGCCAGGCGTTGAGCTCGAATGGGGCGGCCAGTTCCAGAATTTCAATCGCGCGAAAGACCGGCTGACGCTCCTCGTACCGGTCTCCTTTGCCGTCATTGCAATGATGCTTTTCCTCACGTTTCGACGGGTTCCGCATACCGTCGTGACGCTGCTCTCCATCCCATTTGCCCTCGCCGGTGGCATCGCGGCGATGGCGGCGCGGGGCCTCCCATTTAGCATTCCCGCCGGGGTCGGCTTTATCGCGCTTGCGGGGGTTTCCGTCATGACAGGCATCGTCATGACGACCAACCTCCTCGCGGTCGATGAGGCTCTTCCCGCCATTGAGCGTGTGCGAAAAGCGGCACGAGCATCGCTGCGCGCTCCGCTCTCGACCGCGCTGGTCGCCGCCGTCGGATTCATTCCGGCGGCGATCGCCACCGGCACCGGATCCGAGGTTCAGCGCCCGCTCGCGACCGTCGTCATCGGTGGGCTCATGATCGCCATGGTCCTTGGAATGCTTGCACTTCCGGCGATGCTGACGCTGGTCGCCGAGCGCCAAGACGCACGACGCGAGACGGGGCCCAATCGTCGTCCCCACTCCGACGAAGACGAAGACGCCACGGAGCCGGCGTTGCCGGAAGGCGAGCTCGCGGGGGCTGGCGAATAGCGGTTCGCGCGGGGGCCGCACCGCTCTACGGTACGCGCCCATGCGCGCCGGTCCCCCCGTTAGCCTCGCTCTCCTCCTCGTCGCCTGCGGGGCGACGCCGACCGTTTCACCACCGGCACGCGCGCTGCCTCCGCCGACCTCCGCGCAACCCCCCGCGCCAGAAGCGGTGGTCGCGCCGGAGAGCGCCGCTCTGAAGCAGCGAATTTCTGCAATTGCTCAAACGCGCAACCATCGACTCGGAACCCCTGGATCCTTTGCATTTCCCAAA
The DNA here is from genome assembly GCA_013298325.1 of Myxococcales bacterium. GTDB lineage: Bacteria > Myxococcota_A > Polyangia > Polyangiales > Polyangiaceae > JAAFHJ01. Next base: position 10,194 of record JAAFHJ010000100.1, read on the forward strand.
GGCGTCAATGGTGTCTTCTTCCTCCAGTCAGAGCGTGAAGATCCGCGACAATCGCTCTACTTCGCGAATCTCACCGCCGGCAAGGTGGAGCTCTTCCTTCGAGCGAGCGACCTTGCCGCCGGCGAGGAGACCCTCTCCGCCGCAGAAAAAGCGCGTCGTGAGCGGATGCGGCTGACGACGAAGGGCTTCTCCCAGGTGCTGCCGTCGCCGGACGGGACGCGACTTCTACTGCCGCTTGGCGGAAAGCTCTTTGTCATTCCGCTTGAGATCGCAAAAGACGGCGCGGCGAAACCAGGAAAGAGCGTGCTTCTGAATGCGGACGGGGCGACCGATCCTCAGTGGTCCCCCGACGGTGCCTTTGTTGCATATGTTCGCGACGGAAATTTGTATCGTAGTTCGGCAACCGGACGCGGCGACGAACAGGCGCTGACGACCGGAGGAACCGCCGCGCAGCCGCTCGCGACCGCCGAATTTGTGGCACAGGAAGAGTTCGGCCGGAGCCGGGGCTACTGGTTCTCCCCCGACGGGCGGCAGGTGCTCATCGAAACCGTCGACCAGCGGAAGGTTGAGCGGATCGCCATCGTCGACCCTGCCCACCCGGAGAACGACCCCGACCGCCCCTACTACCCGCGTGCCGGTCGCGAGAATGCCACGATCGGGTTCGCGCTGGTCGACGTCGCGACCAAGAAGCGGACGGTCCTCCCCTGGAAAGCCTCAGACTTTCCGTATGTTGCGACCGTAACTTGGGTCGGCGAGACCCCCTTCTTCTACGCGACCGACCGCCCCCAGAAACGGGCGGTCCTCCTGGCCTGGGACGGAAAGGCTTTCGTCAGCCGCGGCGAAGAGCGTGATTCGGTCTTTGTAAATACCGAGGGACTGCGCCCCTATGCACTTTCAAAAAGCGCCGGTAGTGGCTTTGTTCGCGCCGTCGATGCAGGGAGTTCTTCCGTTCGTGTCGGCCACTTTTCCGAGGACGGTACCCCGCGCGGCACCCTGCTCCCGGCGACGGGCGCGGGCGGCTGGGAGCTGAAACACATCGTCGCCGTAGAGGCCGACGGCGCGGTGCTCGCGGTCGTGGGTCAGGACGGCACCGATGGGCGGTTCGCACGCCTTCGTGCGGAAAAAACGCCAGAATTTCTCGGGGGTAGCGATCGTGAATCGGTCGATGCGGTTTGCAGCGAGGACGGCGTTCGCTGCGTCACCGCCCACTTCCCGGCGACCGGGGGCGGACTTCCGTCGTGGACGGTAGGGCGACCGGGGGCGGCGCCGGTGCTCAGCATCGCCGGCCGGTGGACGCTCCCAAGCCCGCTGCCGGCACCGACGTTTCTTCGCGTCGGCTCCGACAAAATCGCAGTTTCTGTGATCGCGCCGAGCTACCCGATTCCGAAA
>JAAFHJ010000101.1 GCA_013298325.1 Myxococcales bacterium
CCGCTCTGGCCGCGCTGGCCGACGAGGATGCTGACGACGTCCCCCGCCTGGAGAGGGAAATCGCCCGTGATCTTCGCGCCGAGGCCGCCGGGACCGAAGTTGTGATTCCCCGCCTGGGCGCCCGTCGCCTCAATGCGGTAGGTCGCCGTCGCCGGCACGGTCCACTTCTGAATGCCGGCGGTCACAACGACCTTCCCCGCGAGCTCGGTGCCGGCATAAGCGGCGTCACAGGCCGCCTGCAAGGGGCCGACGCGGAGGGTTGCGCCACACGGCGTGAACGTAACGTCGAGAGCGCACTTGTTGTTCACGCAGCTATTGGAGCCGCAGTCGGCATTGACCGTGCACGCGCTCGCGGCGCCGCACTTGGTCGCGCAAGCTCCGCCGCAATCGACGTCGGTTTCGGTGCCATTCTTGACGGTGTCGTTGCAGGCAGGCACCGCACATGCGTTTCCGTTGCAAACGCCGCTCGCGCAGTCCGCAGCGACGGTGCACGCCTTCGTGTCGACGCATTTTGCACAGGTTCCTCCGCCACAATCGACGTCGGTCTCTTTCCCATTTTTGACGGTGTCGTCGCAGGCGGCCGGCTTGCACACTCCGGCATTGCAGACGCCGCTCGCGCAATCGGCAGCGACCGCACACGCCTTGGTGTCGGCGCACTTCGGACAGGTATCGCCGCCACAATCGACGTCTGATTCTTTGGCGTTTTTAACGGTATCCGTGCACGTGGGGGCCGCGCAGACGCGGGCCGTGCAGACGCCGCTCGCGCAGTCGGAAGCGGCAGCACACGCTTTGGTATCGGCGCACTTCGGGCAGGTCGTTCCACCGCAATCGACGTCGGTCTCGGCCCCATTTTTGGTCACATCGGTGCATTGAGCAGCGACGCACTTCCCGGCGGTGCAGACTTTGGAAGCGCATTCTGCGCCGGTGACGCACTCGGGCTTTGCGTCGGGGGCGGCGTCTTGAGCAGCATCTTTTCCCGACCCCGCGTCGACGACGACCGAACTGTCGGTGTCGGTGCCGGCGTCGGTGGCCGGGGTAACGGCGTCGTCACCGCCGCAGGCGATCGCGACAAAGGTCGCTGCGGGAAAAATAAGAGCAGCAATACGGATCGTGGAACGGTTCATTCGTAGTTTCCTCCAAAACCGATCAAGGTACGACCCCGCCGGCGGAGGACACAAGAACAAAACCTCAAAAGCCAATCGCGAGATCGAGGAGCGGGAAGAGGTCGTTGCTGCGCACCTTCCGCCGCTCGGGGCCGCGAGGACCTTCGACGATCGCCGTCGCACGCTGGTCGGCGTTGTAGGCGAAGAGGCCGCCGGTGAGCGCGACGCGGCGGGACAAATTCCAGGTCGCGCCGAGGTTGAGGGCGCCGACGAAGGGGCTCCGTCGTGGGGCCGGCGAAGCGCCGAGGTAATAGCCGTCGAAGCCAAAAAATGCGTGCAGAGTCTCCGAAAGGGCGAGCAGGTAGTGGGCCCCGGCATGGACGCGGAGCCGGGCCGTCGCCGGCGCGAGGAGCAGTTCCAGAGGGGCGTAGGTGTCGAGGGGGGCCGGCCCCTTCCCCGCGACGAGGAACGCGCTGTCGACGGCGATCGTGACGCGATCTCCCGACGACGATGGCCCACCGCGGCCGTGGTAGGTCGCGAGAAACCCCGATTGAAGCGTCAGTACCGGGCCAATTTTTGCGTTTGAGACTTCGTTCGACGGGAACAGGTAACCGGATGTGGCGCGCATCCCCATCGTCGGGATCGCGGCGGAGAGATCGCCGGAGAACGTCCATGATTTCGTACGCCGGAAGGCGACCTTCACGCCACCGTTCGGGCTGAGGAGGAGCCAACCGGGGGCCGCCGTGTGGAATTCCACGCGCTCCGAGAGGCCGATCCGTGACGGCGCGAGGAGGGCGACCTGCCCATGGCCGCGCGGGGCGGTCTCTGCGTCGGGCACAAACGCGGGAACTTGCGCGTAGGCGTGGGTGGCGACGAACGGCGCAGCGAGCACAAGAAGTCGCAACCCTTTGATAAAACGACTTTTCATGGGAGCACCACCGTTCCGACGACCGGCGCGTGGTCGCTCAGGAAGAGGGGGTCGATGGTCGCCGGGAGCCCCTGGCGACCGGGCCCCTGGAGGACGTCGCTCGCCGCCGGGTCCCAGGTGAGCGATGGCGCTGCAAAGAGGTAGTCGAGGGTGCGGTTCCAGTAGCCGGGGGCACCGGCGGCATCCGCGTGGAGGGGGCCCCGCACCGTGTGGCTGTAGAAGCGGCGCCGCGTTTCTTCGGTGGTGCCGTAGGAGGCAAGCGGGATCGCCGGTCGCAACGTATCGAAAAAAGGCTGCATTTTCTCCGGCGTGTAGGGCGGCTGCTCGAACTCGGTGCCGATGGAGGCGGGCGCTTCGTCGTCAAAGTGGACGAGCTTCGTCGCCCCCGGCGGCAGCTCGTTGAAATCGCCACCGACGACGAACGGCTTCGTCTCGCGAGCGACGATGTCTCGGATTTCCGCGAGCTGTTTCTGCTTGGTGCCGTCGCGATCGTAGGCCTCCGTGTGGACGACGTAAAAGGCGATCGGCTGCGCGCCGCCCACGTCAATATCGGCATGCCCGAGCTGGCGCTTAATGAAGAATTTTGCCTCAGCGGCGGAGAGATCGGTCCGCTCCGAGAGCTTAAACATATCGGCCTTCACAATCGGATATTTCGAGAATATCGCATTCCCCATCTCCATCCGACCGAGCCCCTCGCTAGGGATGTAGCGGCTGCTCCAGGTGGAGAAATAGGCGGCGTGCGCGAGCTTCGTGTGCGCGAGGAAGTAGGCGAGCATATCGGTGTAGGCCGATCTCCGGGAATTGACGTCGAGCTCCTCGGTCATGAAGACATCGGGATCGTAGGCATTCACTAGGGCGGCTAAGTGGGCCAGGTTCCCCTGAACTTCCCCCTCGGTCATCTGCACACGGTCGCCGAAGTAGTCGAACCAAAAATCGATGCGCGCACCGCCGAATTTCACGTTGTAGGCCATCACCTTGAGCCGTTTCGGGGCGGTGGGCGGCGCTTGGTCGCTCGCTTTTGGCGGCGCGTGAAAGACCGGAACGACCGTGTACGCGGCATCGAAGGGCTCCGCGATCGGCTCGCAGGCGGCGGCGCCGAGCAGAAGGGCGAAGAGAGGGCGGAGGCGCATGGGCGAAACAGGCTATCGCGTTCGTAGAGATCTCGTGGTGCCCGTTCCCCCCCGCTTCCAAGCCCTTCGAATTCCCTTGCGAAATGGGCGTATCGCCCCCGATTTCGCGGTTGGAATCGGAGAAATCGTCGTGATTCAGGGGCCTTCCGGTTCGGGAAAGTCGACGATTCTGCGCCAGCTTGCCGGCCTCGATCCGCTCCTCCCGGCCCCGTCTCCGGCGGCGCAGCTTCCCCGCCCCGAGATCCGCCTTGGCAGCTGCACCGCCGAGGAATTGCTCGCGATGCCGCCGTCGACCTACCGGCGGCGCGTCGGTTTCGTCGCCCAGGAGCCGGTGTTGTTCCCGGGGACGGTTGCAGACAACCTCGCCGCCGGGCCCCTCTACCGGGGAGAAGTGCTGAGCCGTGGAGAAAGCGAAGCGCTGCTCGGGAAGGTCGGCCTCCCGATATCGATGCTCGTGCAGGATGCAACCACCTGTTCCGGCGGCGAAAAGCAGCGGGTCGCCTTCGCGCGCGCCCTCGCCAATCGCCCGGAGGTGCTGCTCCTCGACGAGCCGACGTCGGCCCTCGACGCGAGGAGCGCCGAGGCGATCGAGCGCCTGATCGCGACGCTTTCCCAAGAAATTCCGATTGTTCTCGTGAGCCACGCGCCGGGCGTCGTCGCGCGGCTTTCAGCGTCTCCCGGCCCTGGCGAAATGGCGCCGCGCTGCATCGAGGTGCGGCTTTGACAGGCGCGCCGATCATTCCGCTGAGTGGGCTGGCGGCAAGCGTCGTCTTCCTCGCGATGGGGGCGCTCGTTGCCCGTCGCTACCGGCTCCCGCTCGTGCGTGAGCTCGCCATCGGCGGAGCGCGGGCCGCCCTTCAGCTGTTTGCCGTCGGCTACGCGCTCACCGCACTTTTTGCCCACGAACAGAGCCGTGCCGCCCTTCCGCTGATGGGCCTCGTCCTGATTTCGATGCTCCTCGCGGCGACGTTCACCGCCGCCAAGCGGGTGCGCCACGCGCCGGCCGCCTCGGGATCATTGGCCGGGGCCGCCGCGCTCGCCGTCGGGGCCGGCTCGGTCGCGTCTCTTGTGCCGATCTTCGTCGCGATCCTCCCGGGGACGCTCCGCGAAAACCTCGAGCCGCGGATCGTGGTGCCGCTCGCCGGCATGATGGTGGCCAACGCGATGAACGTCGTCGCCCAGATTTTTGAAAGGTATTTCGCAGCGATGGCGAACGACCGTGCTCGCATCGAAGCGGCCCTCTCCCTCGGAGCCAGCCCTGCACAAGCGACGATGTATATTGCACGCGATGCGCTGCATGCGGCGCTCCTGCCGACGCTGAATGGCCTCGCGACCGTCGGCCTCGTGGCGCTCCCGGGGATGATGACCGGCCAAATCCTGAGCGGCGCCGCGCCGTCCGAGGCGATCCGCTACCAGCTGGTGGTGATGTACGCGCTCGTCGCGGTAGCCGCCGTCGCGGGCGGCGTCGCGCTGACCCAGGCCCAGCGCCTCGCGTTTGACGACCGCGATCGCTTGCGACGATTTCCGGAGAAAACCAGGTAAAAGGGGGGCATGACCGCCCTCCGCCCTTCCCTCTTGCTTGCGCCGCTTTTCGTGGCGCTCGTCGTCGGCGCCTGCAGCAACGGCAGTGATGATTCGAGCCCCGCCGGGACCGACGCCGGCACCCAGGACGCACGTGCCAGCGACGCAAACATTCCTGATTCCTCGGGAATTGTGGATGCCGGCACGAAGGATAGCGGGGCAGCGGCAGATAGCGGCCCGGTAGACAGCGGCCCCTCCAGCGATGCCGGCCCGGTCCTCCCCCGCCGCAAAGGGCAATGCCTGACCGACGCCCAATGCGCCGCCGTCGGCGCCGGAGCGACCTGCGCAGCGACCGCCCCCGGCGGTTTGTGCAACGGTTGCGCCGGCTCGTGCAGCCTCCCCGGTGCCGATCAGTGCAATTTCGGGGCGTGCAATGCCTCGTGCGCCGTCGACGGCGACTGCCCGACCGGCCTCCGCTGCAACGGCAACGGCACCTGCGTGCTCAAGAGCTGCAGCACCGACGCCACCTGCGGCCCGCTCCACAAGTGCGACGGCGGCTTCTGCCGGCGAATTCCCTGCGGCGCCGGCGTCACCTGCCCGGCGGGGACGACCTGCAAGGCGACGAGCGCCGGGCAGCTTTGCATCGAGGACAACCTCACCTTCCCGTGAGTGGGGCCGGAAACGCCCGTGAAAAAGGCCGCCGCGACCCTTTCGGTCACGACGGCCTTCTCTCTTGTTCCAGCGCAGGGACTCGAACCCCGATAAGAGGAATCAAAATCCTCTGTCCTAGCCATTAGACGACGCCGGAAAGCGCGACGGCGTCTATCGCGAAAAAGCGAGCGGTGCAAGCGCTTCGGGAGATTCCTCGAAGCGACCCGGGAGGTGCCTCGATCGCCGCCGGTGTCCATCGCGCGTGACGGGGCGCGCACAAATGTAAGGCCGATGACAGCGAGTCATGCTCGTCGGAAGCACGAGCATTTCCAGCGAAAAACCCACTTTTTCGCGCGCGACCGAGGCCCGTTCGGGTAGGCTTCCGGGCCCCGGTCGAAGTGGGCCGGCGATCCCCAACCGCAGGAGCCACGCATGCGCACCAAAGCCGCCGTTTGTTACGAAGCCGGGAAACCCCTCGTCATCGAGGACGTCGAGCTTGACGGACCGAAGTTCGGTGAAGTCCTTGTTGAAATCAAGGCGACCGGCGTCTGCCACACCGACGAGTTCACCCGCTCCGGCGGCGATCCTGAGGGGCTCTTCCCGGTCATCTTCGGCCACGAGGGGGCTGGCGTCGTCGTCGACGTCGGACCGGGGGTCACCACCCTAAAGAAGGGGGACCACGTCATTCCGCTCTACACGCCGGAATGTCGCGGCTGCAAATCCTGTTTGAGCCGCAAAACCAATCTCTGTACCGCCATCCGCGCGACGCAGGGCAAAGGCGTCATGCCCGACGGTGAAAGCCGCTTCTCGATCGGGAAGACGAAAATTCACCACTACATGGGCTGCTCGACGTTCTCCAATCATACGGTGCTCCCCGAGATCGCTCTTGCGAAGGTCCGCGAAGACGCCCCCTTCGACAAGATTTGCTACATCGGCTGCGGCGTGACGACCGGCATTGGCGCCGTCCTCTACACGGCGAAGGTCACCCCCGGCTCGACGGTCGTCGTTTTCGGCCTCGGCGGCATCGGCCTCAACGTCATCCAGGGGGCCCGCATGGCGGGAGCCGACATGATCGTCGGCGTCGACATCAACCCGGCCCGCGAGGCGCTCGGCAAGAAGTTCGGAATGACCCACTTCGTCAACCCGAAGGAATTGGGCAATGACGTCGTCGGCCACATCGTCGAATTGACCAAAGGCGGCGCCGATTACAGCTTTGAGTGCGTCGGCAATGTCAATTTGATGCGCCAGGCTTTGGAGTGCTGCCACCGCGGCTGGGGCGAGAGCATCATCATTGGCGTCGCCGGCGCCGGCCAAGAGATCTCCACGCGCCCCTTCCAACTGGTGACCGGTCGCGTCTGGAAGGGTTCCGCGTTTGGCGGCGCCCGCGGCCGCACGGACGTCCCGAAGATCGTCGACTGGTACATGGAGGGGAAGATCGACATCGACTCCCTCGTGACCCACAAGCTCCCCCTCGACCGCATCAACGAAGCCTTCGATTTGATGCACTCCGGGGAATCGATCCGCACCGTCGTCGAGTTCGCGTGAGCGGGCCCGTGGCGTTTACTACCAAATCCGAGCAGCGCTCCTTCGGCGGAACCCAGGGATTCTACACGCATGCGTCGACGGCCGTCGGCGGAGCGATGAATTTCGCCGTGTTTCTGCCGCCGGGCGCCTCGGCGGCGGCGCCGGTCCCGGTCGTCTACTACCTGGCCGGCCTCACCTGCACGGAGGAGACCTTCGTACTGAAGGCGGGGGCGCGTCGCGTCGCCGCCGAGCTCGGCCTCGCGATCGTCACCTGCGACACCTCCCCCCGGGAGGCGCGCTTCCCCGGTGACGACGAGAAATGGGACTTCGGGCGCGGCGCCGGCTTCTACCTCGACGCGACGGAAGCCCCCTGGTCTTCCGCGTATAAGATGGCGACCTACGTCGCCGAAGAGCTTCGTACCCTCGTCGAAAGTAACTTCCCGATCCGTGCCGGCGCTCGCGGCATCTTTGGGCATTCGATGGGGGGCCATGGGGCATTGACCCTCGCCCTCCGCGAGGAGAATCTCTACAAGAGCGTCTCCGCGTTTGCACCGATTGTCGCGCCGAGTGCTGTCCCTTGGGGCGAGAAAGCATTCACGAATTACCTCGGCTCCGATCGCGCGACCTGGGCGAAGTACGACGCAACGGAGCTCGTCTCCAAGCGTACCTTCCCAGGAACGATCTTGATCGATCAGGGGGAAGCCGATCAGTTTCTTACACGGGAACTGCAGCCGGAGCGCTTCGAAGCGGCCTGTGCACGCGCCGGTCAATCCTTGAACCTGCGCCGCCAAGCCGGCTACGATCATTCCTACTACTTCATCGAAACCTTCGTCGAAGACCACCTGCGTCACCACCACGCTGCCCTTCACCGGGTCGGCTAGCGTCCGCCGCAAGTTGGTGCGTCGGCGCGACTGCGTGCTATCCGAGGGCGATCATGCCCGCCATCGCCTGGGAAGCTCTCCGCCATGCCGCCGGTGCCGCCGATGACGTCCCGGACGCCCTCGAAAGCCTGCGTTCGAAGGACGACGACGAACGCGACTTCGCCGTCGGCTGGGTGATCGAGACGCTCTTCGAAGACGAGAAGGGTGCAGCCTGCATCCACTCGGCGACGCTGCCGGCCGCCCAGGCGCTCGTCGCCTTCGTGAACGAAGACTTGAGCGGCACCGGCATCGAAGAGACACAGGCAGAAATTCTTGAAATTCTTGGCGATTTGTACGTACGCTTTGTCGGCGTCCCCAAGGCCGAGGCGCTCCTTCGCGTGCTCGCCCCCTTCGCCGTGACCCACCCCGCGACGGACGCCTCCCAGCTGTCGTGACAGCGCCGCACGAGTCCCCGGAGGGCGGAGCGCGCGGTCGGCGGTTCCGGCTTGCGAAACGGGCCGGTTTCGCCGCGCTTCGCATCGCGCTCGTCGGCACCGTCCCGACGGCCCTCTCGTTCCTCGCCTGCTACCCGTCCCGGCGCGTCCTCGCCCTCTCCCAAGCGAGCGCCGACGCGGTCGCCTGGCAGTATTTCACGGGCGGGATCCTTGGCGACGTCGCCGCCTACGCGCTGCCAATTCTTCTTTTAATTTCGGCGGGTGCGCTCATCGTCGGGCGCCCACCGGAGTGCGATCCCCCAGGCACCTCGTCACGAAGCGGGAAGCACCTTCGTAGGTTTCGGCACGCCTGGTTTCCAAAGGTTGCGGCGGCGGCGATCGGCCTCGAGATCCTGTTCGCCTACGTCTTCGCCCTCGGGGTCACCGAATTCCGTCTCCAGCGGGGCGCCTACCCGGTCCTCTCCGAAATGCGGGCGGCGATGACGTCGAGCGACGGGGTCGTCGGCGCGCTCCCGGTCCTCACCTCTCCGCGCTACCTCGTCCCCTCCCTCATCGCCGCGGCGATCGCCCTTGCTGGCATCGTCATACTCCCGCGTTTGCTACGTTTTCTGGCTGAGCGACGCCTCCACCTCGCCGGCGCGACCGCGGTAACCCTCGCCCTCGTCGCGAGCGCCTGGACCGCCTCGGCACGCGCGGAAAAATGGCTCCCTGCCCTGAATCATTCGCGGGAAATTGCCTCGCCGCTCCCCGACGTCCTTCACGATTTGGTCGCGCGCGGATCGACGGTGACGCCGGACAAGATTCGTCCATTGATTGGGTCCTACCGAGGCAGCCCCGACGAGGTCCATGCCGGCGCGCACGCCTACGGGTTCTCCGACGCAGCCGCCGACGACCTCCTCGCCGACACGAGCACCTGCAGTCTACACCCGCTCGCCGAACCGCTCGATAAACCGACAGAAGATCCGCTCTTGCGTGCCGCAGCGCGCCTCTCGCGGGCGCTTTTTGACGGGCGCGCCATCGACCCAATCTTCTGGCAGGTCGGCGTCGAGAGCTTCCGCGCCGAAGACATCCACGCCCTCAATCCTGCAGCGCCGGCAGTGATCACTCCGCATACCAACCGCTGGTACGGCGATCCTCCTCGGAAGAAGGAGCCAAAGAAAGAGGCGGAAGAGCCCAAAGATCGGGCGGCAACCGTCGCCTTTCGGCACGTCCATCAAACGGGCGTTCGTACCGCCCAGGCCCACTCGGCCTTGATGTGCGGGTTTGGGTACCTCCCCTTCAACATGGCCCTCGTCCGCGATCTCGGGAACGTCCCCCTTCGCTGCCTGCCGGACGTCCTCGTCGATGCCGGCTTCGCGCCGACCGCCTATTACGGCCACGATTTCGCCTTCGACAACGAGGGGACCTTCTTCCGCTTCCACGGCGTGGCGCTCGTCGAAAAGAACCATCTTCCTCAAGACTTGCCCCACGGCGCCTGGGGGGCGATCACCGATGCTCCCCTCTACGGGCACGCCTTCGACGACGCCGCCAAGCGGGGCGGCCCCCAGTACAATTTCGTCGCGACGCTCGCCTCTCACATGCCCTTCGACCTCCCCCAGGACATGCCGCCGGCCCTCGACAAGAAGGTCGAAGCGGCTTGCCACGCGCCGAAGGAGCTCGGAATTGATGACTGTCATCGGATCAAGACGCTCGCCTACGCCGACGAAACACTCGCAGCGTTCGTCACGCGCATCGAGGCATCCCCGACGGCCGACCGCACTCTGCTTCTATTGAGTGCGGACCATTCGACCAATGACAACTTCGTTTGGGACACCAAAGACCGCGCAGGTTCTCTCTCGCGTATCCCCATGATTTTGCGGGTCCCCGAGGCCACGCTCGCCGCGGCCCCCCATCCGGAAGAGGCGACTGCTGCGCTTACCGAGCTCCAAACCCTTGCGCTGAGTCGTGGCCTTTCAAACGCAGATATTCCGACGATCGTTCTCGCCCTTCTCGCCGGGACGCGTCCAATGGTGACCCTGGAAGCCCCCTGGCGGTGGCACACGCTCGGTGCGCAGACGACGCGCCCCGCCTTCCGCGCCCCGCCCGGGCTCCGCCACGAGTCGCTCGACGCCGGCGGCGCCATCACCTTCTTCGGGGTCAACGCCCCTGCCCACATGTTTTGGGGCGAGGAAGGGGGCGCCGTCCACGACACCGAAGTGCGCAACACCGCCCTCGCCACCACGAGCGACCTGGAGCAACCGCCGCCGCACGCGCGGGCACCGCTCGCATTTCTTGGTGCATTTCTGGATGGTTGGGGCAGCAAGTGCGCGCAGACCCGCTGGCTTCGTCGCGACGTCCGCGAGCGCCGCGATGGCCTCGACCGCAGGCAGCCCTAATTCATGAGCGCATACACCTACCGAGCCGCCACCCCCGAAGACGGCGCCACGATCCTTCACCTTGTCACCGAACTCGCGATCTACGAAAAGGCCGAGAAAGAAGTCGTCGCCACCGCGGAGGACTTCAATCGTGCTTTGTCCCAGGGATCATCGGCACTTCTCGTCGAAGATGCCACCGGGGCCGCCGTCGGCTTCGCCCTCTGGTTCCCAACGTTCTCCACCTGGTTGGGGCGCCCCGGCATGTTCCTCGAGGACCTCTACGTCGTCCCCGAGCACCGCGGTCGCGGCCTCGGCGTCGGACTCTTGGCGCGCCTCGCTGCGTGCTGCACCGCGCGCGGCTACCGGCGCTTTGAGTGGAGGGTCCTCGACTGGAACCGGCCGTCGATCGACTTCTACGAGGCGCTCGGGGCGACGCAACTGAGTGAATGGTACACCTATCGCCTCGAAGGAAAAGCTCTGGAACTTCTTGCCAAAAGAGGCCAAACTAACTTTTCCGCAACCTAAGCCGTTCAAAAGCGGGCCCCGGATCGGTGGTCGCAGTCGGGGATCGGCGGTAGGCTGCCCGGGCGTGTGCCGAGGAGGCAGGCAAGGGCGTCCGGGGGGATAGCTCCTGCTTCGCTCGCATGCGGGAGTTCCATGTCCCAAGACCGAAAGCACGACTCGAAGGGGACCCCTTCGAAGGGGAAAGAGCCACCGCCTTCCGACGGCAAGGAAGGCAAAGGGCGCCGACGAAGCAGCGCGTCGCTCGCAGCAGCGGCGCCAAAGAGCGTCGAAAAAATCGCGACCGAGCCGCCCAAAAGCCTGCGGAATCCGCCAAAGAGCGCCGAAAAGATCGCCACAGAAGCGCCAAAGAGTCTGCGCACGCCTGCACGCGGCATCGAGAAAATCGCGACCGAGCCGCCCAAAAGCCTGCGAAATCCGCCGAAGTCGGTGGAGAAGGTCGTCACTGAGCCGCCCAAGAGCCTGCGAAACCCGCT
>JAAFHJ010000102.1:0-3787 GCA_013298325.1 Myxococcales bacterium
TAGGCCCCTGTCTTTGTCGGCCCGCAGTTACCGGCGTGGTCGACTCCGGCGGACGGGCCCCCTCCCCCGAGGGGCCGATCATCAGTCAGTAGAACCAGAAAGCGGCCATCCCAGCAAGCGCTCTTCGTTCGTTCTCCGCGAGCGTTTCGCGGCGGCACCCCCCCAATCGCGCCGAACGATGTGCACACGCGACAAACGAAAATCGGCACCGAAGAGAACTTCAGTGCCGATTTTACGATGAGAGCGTCCCCAAGGGGATTCGAACCCCTGTTAGCGGCGTGAAAAGCCGCGGTCCTGGGCCGACTAGACGATGGGGACTAGGGCCGACCCGCTGTCTATACTCCCCCCCCCTCCCCGACAAGGGAAATCGATCAGCGTAGGAAGAATTCTTCCAAGGCCCCTCGCCACGCCTCCGTCGGCGCGTAGGGGGCGTGGCCGACGCGGTCCATGCTCCACAGCTCAATGACGCCATGTTTTCCATGACTTGTGCCGTCGCAGTCGCGCAAGAACAGGCGGCGGGTCGTCTCCAGATCGGGGCGCGCACCGTCGATATTGAGCGGGGCGAGATCTCGCCCGACCATCGAACATCCGCCTCGACGGAGCGACGCGACAAGCGCTTCGGCCCCCAATGCGACGGCGCCGGGATGCGCATTCGGATGAATCGTCGCCGGGAGCGCGCCCCCCGCGTAGGGGACGACCCGATCGTTCCGCCCGTGGGCGATGACGATCGAGGGGCGTTCACCGCCGCCGACGTTGCAAGAGGCGGGCACAGCGTCGACGGGCCCAGCAAAGGCGACCACTTTCGAAAAACGCTCGGGGTGCTCGCACGCGAGGCGAATCGCGAGGGCGGCGCCGTTGGAGTGCCCAGCGAGCCGAGCCTGGCCACGAGGAAGTGACCAGCGCGCCTCTGCGGCATCCAGAAGGGCCAACACGTAGGTGACGTCGACGCCGTCGAGCGGCGCATCGAACGAGCAGCAGACCCCATTGGCGGCCCAATAGCGGCGCCCGGTTTTGTCGAGGCGACCGCTCGGCGCGATCGTCACCAACCCGCTCGTGGACGACACGGGAAAGAACGACTGATGCCCGGAACCGTCGGACCCGTAGCCGTGGAGAACCAAGAGAACTCCGCCGACCGGCTGCGCGCCGGTCGAAGTCGGCCCTGGCAGAAGGACCACCGGAGGAGTGCGACCGGAATCGTCCGGAAACTCGGAGAGATGTGCGCCGGCGGTAGCGTCGGCCTGCCCTTCGTGGGGGCGCGGCGACGGGGCGCGACACCCGGACGCGACGGCCGCCAGGAGCGCAGCGGTACAAATGACAAAAATAGAAAAAACCCTGCTCCCGAAACGGGGCAGGGCTTTCCTTGAGGCGACAAAGTCGCCCACGATTCAGACGGCCTTCTTGGCCTTGTGAACCGCCGCCGCGAGGCGAGCGATCCGGCGGGAAGCGGTCTTCTTGTGGAGGACACCCTTGGTGCGGGCCTTCGCGAGCGCAACCACCGCGGAGGTGAGGGCGGTCTCGGCGGTGGCGACGTCCTTGCCTGCAACGGCGGTGCGCACCTTCTTGGTGAGCGTGCGGACGGAGCTCTTCACCGCCCGGTTGCGCGCGGTGCGCTTGATGCGTTGACGGTTGCGCTTTTCTGCGGACGAGTGATTGGCCACGGCTGCGTTCCTTATACAGTGATTGGACCGGCGTTCCGGTCGCAGGCTCCTGCCGTTGGACCGGAGTCATACGACGGCCGAGCCGAAAGGCTGAGGGCGGTTCGGATAGCGAATGCTGTCCGCGGTGTCAAGGCGATCTGGTTGTCGTTTGGAGAACTTCTTCAGGCGCCAGTCTTTTCGAGGGGACTTTCTAACCGATCGCCGACGACGGGGTAACTCCCACTCTCCTCGCGAACCTCCCCAAGCCGCTCCAAAGCAGCATAAGCCCGCCCCATCGCGGCGAAGACGGCACGTGCCGCCTCGAGGGCATTGGCCTGGTCATCCAGAGGCGTCGCGTCCAAAACAGCCCGAATTCCCATCCAAATCGGGAATGTTGCTTCGCCGTGGCCCCGGTAGTGATGGAGCGCCTCTTCCGGGATCGCCCCGACCGCCCGCACGCGAGGATAGAGGAAGGCCCCGCCAAGCGCCGACCCCTCAAGCACGTAGGTGGCACCGACGGCGGTCGCCGCGTCGCCCGTTTCAAGGAGGGCAACGATGTCGTCGATCGCGGCCAGGAACCGACGAGGTGGCGCGACTTCGTCGGCAGCGAGCGTGCAGAGATCGGCGGCGATCGCCGGCAAGCGGGGGCGAACGGCCCCGTGGAGAGCCGCGTGGCACCGTGCAAGCGCCGCATCGAGGGCGACGTGAGCAGCCAAAAAGAGCTTTAAATGCGCATGGAACGCACCTCGCGTCACCGTGCCGTCAATGAGCGAGCGCGCGAAGGGGGTCCGCTCCGCGGCAACGTGGAGGTCCTTTGTTCCGTCTTTGAGCGCGGCAGAAAACTGCATAATGCATCCTTTCGCAAATCAGGCCGCGACGACGGCACCGGCCGCCGTCGCAAAGAAGAGACGCTCTTCGCTGGCCGAAACGTGCGCGAGGCGCGTCTCCCAGCGGGTTCGGGCGACGCGCCCTGACGCAACGTGGAGCGACAGCAGGTCTCCGGCGGCGCCGATGGCGAAGAATCCGTCGCCATCGCTCGCAAGGGGCCCACAGGCAGCATCGACGGCAGTCACGCGCCCCTCCGAAACGAGGTACAGGCGCGTCTCGTCGGCGGCAGCCCGGAGGACGAGGTCTCGGCGATCATCATGGGCATAAATCGCTGAAACCGCTTCAGGAATTGCCACCTCGCCGCGAGGCAACAGGAGCCGTGGTGCCGGCCCGCCAAGCGCGACCGCGAGGCTCTGATCGCGGCCGAAAAACTGCGCCGCCGTGACGCCGCTTCCCCCTCCGTGAACGCGGTTGTGCCGGGCCCCCTCGACGACGAGGAGTCCCTCCTCTTGGACCATCGCAACAGCGCCGTGAAAGCCGAGAGCAAGGCGCGTCTCCGGGGAAACATCGCCGAGGCGCTTTCGGAGGCCGCCGAGATCGATGTCGACGGCACCGGCGCGGCGAAGGAGCGCAAACCCGCCGCGTGCTTGAATTTCTTCGCACGGCGCCTCTTCCATCAACAGCCGCCCCGCGAGGTCGTGGCGACGCAGGGAGGCGCGCCCAGATACCCAGACTTCCTCGCGGGTATGCGCGAGGGAGCAGACGTCGACCTGGGCGAGAGGCCAGGCGGCTCGATCAAACCGGGGACCGGCGGCGACGACGGCCCGCTCAAACTCGTCGACAAATTGCGCGACGGACGAAATTCGCTTCTCGACTTTCTTCGCAAGCGCACGACGCAACAAACGCTGAAAACCTTTTGGGATCCACGCGGCAATTGCAGGTTCGCGGCGCAGGTGAGAGGCCATCAACTGGGCGGGGCTGCCCGAAAAGGGCCGGCGGCGATGGAGGAGCTCGTAGAGGAGAATTCCGAGCGCGTAGACGTCGACGCGATGGTCGTAGTGATCGCAGAACTGCTCGGGGGCCATGTACGCTGGCGAACCGATCGCCGACCGGGCGCCGAGGTCGGTTCCGAGGGTGCTGATGCCGAAGTCGCCGACCTTCGCAACGAGGGAGCCTTCGCGGTGGGCGAGGAGGATATTTTCTGGTTTGAGATCGCGATGCATCACGCCGCGATCATGGGCCCACGCTACCGCCTCACAGACGGAGCGAAAGATCATAAACAGCTGTTCTAGCTCCGTTTCTTCGACATTGAGAAGACCACG
>JAAFHJ010000102.1:3797-11432 GCA_013298325.1 Myxococcales bacterium
GAACTTTCCGCTCATCACGACCGACTCGCAGGCGACGACATTCGGATGGGAGAGGTCAAAGAGAATTCCGAGTTCCCGGAGGAAGCTGTCTTGGCGCCCGTGCTCGCGAATGAACTCCTTCAGCGCGACGCGCCGACCGGTCTCGAGATCGCTTGCACGATACACGCGACCGAAGGCCCCCTCGCCGACGATTTCCTCAACGGCGTAGCGTCCTTTGAGGACCTGACCGAGGACCGCGTGTTCATGCACCACGGCGCACCTCCGCGTCGCTCACCGGGAGCGGGCCCGGTGTGGAAGGCCCGCCGTCTCCCGCGACGCCGCTACCGGCAAATTCGCTGGCGGTCGCGAACGGCCCCTTCGGTTCCGCAAGAAATACATGTTGGAAATAGTCGTCGCACCAAGCCTCGCCGAAGAGCTTTGCGACGATCTTCGACTGTTTCTTCACGCGACCGAGGGCCCCTAGAAATGGACCGTGAGAGAAGCGTTCGTTGCCGCCTGTGGGGCGACGAACATGATCCAACTGGCCAAAGAGGACGGCGTCGCGATAGGCGCGAAACGTCGCCGGAAGGCGCTCCACGAACGCTTCCTCGCGGCCGGCTCGTGGGTGAAGAAAGGCGACGCGGCCCGAGAACGGGGCTTGGGAAATCGCCTCCGGCGAAGCGGCGTCCGCACAATCGCCGAGGGCGGTCCGCGCGTCGCCAAGGCGATGCCCGAGCGCGAGCCGCTCGGTGCGCGTCGAGCGCGGAACGGTGTCGTCCTCCGCGGAAGGGAGGAGGACATCGAGGATCGCGACGCGAGCGACGCCTCCAAACCCAACCAAATCTGCTGCAAATACAGCACCATCGACGCCCCGTGGGAGCACGAGCACCGTGAGAGAGCAGATCGAGTCGCCAGCGCCAACGATGGAAGCCATCCGAAGTTCCCGGTGGGCGCTGCGATGAATGGTCGTCGCGAGGGAGACGGCACGCCCGTTCCACGTCCCGGGGCGCAGCGCCATTTCCGGTGCGACCGGCTCGGGAGAGGCCCCGCCATCGGCCTCGCCAAACGCGACAAGCGTCTCCCGCGCCAGCGCGTCGAGGACCTGGGCGATGGACGTTGCCGGGGGCGCGGCGGAGGAAGCGACCGGACGTGGAGGGACGGACATGGGGGGCTCCTCAGCGGGCGAGTTCAGCGATCCAAGTTTCTAAATAGGCTGCGATTTTCCGAGCATCGATCGGATCGAGGTGCTCTTCGAGCGCTGCCTTCAGGAACGCATGCCGCTGGACAACCTCCTCGCGGGGCGCGAGCGCGAGAACCAACTCGGCGAACCAAGGCACGAAATCCTTCTCGAAGGCGGCCATGTCTTTCTTCACGAACGCCTGCGTCGCGTAACGGAGCGTCGTTCGGAGCTCCTCTTCGAGGGCGGTGCGCTGACCGGCCGCCTCGGGTCTGCGCGCGAGGTAGCGCTCGACGGCGTCATCCACGATCTTCCGCTCGCGGGCCTCTACCCCCCGGGCGGCCGCGAGTCGTTGCGTGAAGTCGACCGCGTAGCTGCGGAGCACATCGATCTCCGAGTCGGTGAGGTAGCGCCCCTCGGCCTGTCTGATCGTCTCGATCATTTCTGTATTCATAACGTTTCCTTTCGCCGCAAGACTCGCGACTCAGTCCGCCATTCAGCCGAGTTCGTCGCGGGCGATCGCATCAAGAATCTCGCGACGCTTGCGCCCTTCCCGCACCCATGAATCGAGGATCTTCGTGCGGGCCTCCGTCCCGATCATGAAGTGACAGCGTGCATCTCCTTTGCTTTTGCAGCAAATTTCGACCGCGTGGAGTTCGCGACCGGCAAGCTCCGAAAGGATCGCTGCAAGAACGCCGGCAATGATGTGGTCGGTCGTTTTGCCGACGTTCCCCACCACATCGCTATACATCGCGTTCTCGACGATCGCCTCCAGGAGGCCCTTGTCGGACGTCGAGTGATCGAACTGGAGCAGTCCCCAGCCGTAAAGCGCCCAAACGCGACGGAGAACCTGGGTATGAAAATGGAGCGGGAGTTCGGCCTGATCGCGCTGGTAGAACTGGCGCGTCTCGATGCCGAGGCGCTTCATGAAGCGCTGCCCCCAATTGCGCCCGCACGCGTAGAGGACCACCTTCGTCGCCGAACCGCACTCCTCTTCGAGGCCGGCTGCCAGTCCGAGGACGAGGTCCTCCGGGATGGCGACCATCCGCGTGCCGATAGGACTCCGAATGACGCCATTTCGGACGTTGAGGCTGAAGTATTCCCCTTCGCGGTAGGGGTTCTTGGCAAAGATCGGAAGATCGGATTCAACTTTCATGCTGCCCTCCCTTGACTAGAGATATCAAGCTGACCCGGCGGGTTCCCTTCCTGCTCTCGGAGTACGATCTCGACGAATGGAACCAGTATTTCGGCATCATCATGCGTTAGATGAGTACGACATGCCTGAATGAGCGCCCGATACCCGGCGACAACCTGTTCCGTTTCACAGAGGGCATTCATGATGGTGCGGAGCCACACGGCGAACTTGTCGTAGACAAAGTCCGGATCCATCGTGAGCATCCCAAGGGTCGCGTAGCGGAGAGTCTGGCCCTGGTCGCGACGAACGCGCGCGAAGGCATCTGAGCCATAACGTTCAAGCATTCCTGGATATTTCGCCGAGAGAGCGGCAATAACATCATCGAGGATGGCAACTTCGGCGCGCTCGATGGCCGCCATGGTCTCAACGCGGGCGAGAAGATTCTCCGCGTAATTTTCAAGGGAGCGCCCCTCGGCTTCGTTAAAGTAGCGCCCCTCAGCCCGACGAAAGATGGCCAAAATCTCTTGATTCATTGTACTTTCTCCCAGTTAAACATTGCAAGAATAGCGCCAACGCTCCGCTTCTCTTGCGCGGCAACTTTGGGGCGTTCTTCGCGAACGCCATCCCAGGGGAGCAGACCGTAGAATCGTCGCGCCCCCATCGATGCATCCGGATGAAACAGTTCTCGTTCCTGGCGGCCGCTTTCCGGCGCGCTCACTTCGTCCTTTTTTCCACTTTCCCAGGGGATCCCGCGAAACACGAATTTCGCGGCGCGCGTGGCGAGTTCGGGTGGGAGGCCGACGAGCTCCCGTTGGTTGCTCTTGGCGCGGGCGCGGCGGTCGGCCGCTGGCACGTAGACGTTGCGGAGGATCGCGCTCATGGTGCCCTCACAGCTTGGCGAGCACGTCGGAAGCGCTCGCCCCTTCCTCGAGCCAGAACTCGACCGCGTTGACGCGCTTCTCGGAGCCAATCACGAAGCGGCAGTAGTTCGCCCCCATCGCGTAACACTGGATCTCAATCCCTGCGAGAGGCCGCCGAGAGAGGTGCGTCAATACGCCAGCAAAGAGACCGGCATAGAGGTAACAGACAGGTTTTCCAATCTCCCCGAGCGTCTTCGCCATGACCGAATCGTAGAGATTTACGACAACGATCCCCTGCTCGTTCTTGGAAAAGTCAATTTCCCAAGATCCCCATCCGGTCGCCTGGAGGGGCCACCACCACGTCTCCATGAGGAAGGCAAAGTTCATCGCCTGCACGTCACGGCCGTACTCACGCACGACGTTGGTCTCGAAACGTCGCATGTCGTGGAGCCCCCATTGGAACCCACACTTGTAGAGAATGACCGCGGAAGCGTCACCGACCTCCTGCTCAAGACCGGCCTGAAGGCCCGCGATAAAATCTTCCGAGACGTGAAACGTTCTCTGGGCATTTCTAGAGAGAATCGTCCCCGTTTTTACGTCGTGTCGCAGGAAGTCTTCAAGCGTGTAGACGTTGTGCTTGTTGGGTTGTTGCCCGAGAATAATACTCATACATTGCTCCTGTTCGTAGGCGCGCATCCCGTCTAACCGACGAAATCATTTCGCATTTCCGTCACAAAAAGGGTCTTACGGTTAGAGATCGCGGCTCCCCTCCATGAGCCTCTGCATGTCCACATCGACCTGCGCGAGCGCGTTCACGACGCTTCGAGTAATGATCTTCCCCTCCTCGACGAGCGTCTTTCCCGAGATTGGATGAAGGATTCGCGACTCTGCACGGCGCCCAATCAGCTCCGTAAGATCGGCGCTTCTTTCGATATAGAGTCCCTTGGGAAGGCGAACGACAACCCCCTCACCGAGGACGCGGGCCTGGCATGCGAGGCGCGAGGAAGGGGTCGCCTCCCCGAGGAGGGAAAGGGTCCTCTCCTCCTTCTTGGTCATCGGCGTGAGCGCCTGCGCCCCCGACTCGATATAGATGTGACACGTGGCGCAGATCCCACGGCCGCCGCACGCCATTTTTACCGGCGTACGCTCCGCAAGGAGAGCCTGAAGGACGTTCGCCTCCGTCTTGACTTCGACGCGCCGACCCGTCTGCAAAAATGCGACCGTTTTCATGTTTCAGTGCTCCAAGTTTTCGGGCCGCCAATGGGCATCTCAAGCCGCGCGGCGTTCAGGCCCCCCACCGAAACTTCGCGAGCACGTCGCGCGTGCTGCCAAACACGCGGGGAATGGGGCCGGCGCTCCGGGGCGCCGAATCGAGATGGACACGGCGCGGCATCGGGACCGGCTCGAGGCGGCGCGGTGGCGGAAAGGAATCGGCACGCGATGCGTAGCCGGCGGGGTGGACCGAGCTGTGCGCGGCGGGCGCTTCGGCGCCAGGTCGCGAACTCAACGACCGAAGGCGGGCCGAATCGGCAACAGCGCCTGCGCGCGGATCGGCGGCGAGGCCCTCGGGGACGCGTGCGGGACGGAGCGCCGCCGGGAGATCGTCCTCCGCGATATTCCTACTCGCTGCATCGACCAGGTTTTCGCTCGCTGACGCCAGTTGCGAGGAGTCGACCGCGAGCGCACTTTCAATCCCATCGATCAATGCAAGGATGTCTTCCTGCGACTCTTCCTGCACATCGTGATCGGGCTCGTTATCCGGCGCATTGTTGGCCACTTCTTCCGACACCTCTCCCCCACTCAATTCATACTCTTCGTCGTTCGTCATACGGTCTTCTCCTAAACTTTTCTGGATTCAAGACTATCCGTCTCTACCGAAGCAGCGCGCTGCGACGAGAGGTGCCGCCTGCGGGCCTCCGAGTTCTCTCAGCGGAAGCTCAGCCAGCTCCGGAGCGATGCTCGACGCGGCCTCCTTAAAACGAATAATCCAGGCCACAACTGAAGCTGCATCCGCGACAGAAATCGCCATTTCAGGAAGGGATACGCGTCCATCAAGCCCGACCTCAGACCTCCCCACAACACCGTCAGCTGTGAGCTTTGTTCGCTTGAGATAATTGCGAATGACAGGCCCACCAATTCGCTCCTTTGCAGCGCCATGAACGGCATTTAAAAACCCTTCGAGGGCGTCGCGAAAGTCGGCTGGGAGCGCATCGAGGTCGCCTTCGGCTTCCGGCTTTAACGGAGCAGCCGCGGCGGGCGGCACGGCGGAGGGCGCACGGGGTGGCTGCGAGGGGCGACGGTCGCCGTACCCCGTGAAGACGGTGCCGACCCCCATCCGCTCACGGGCACGGAGGAGCGCTTCGACGAGCTCCGACAATGCTTGGGTGGCCGTCGTCACAACGACCACACCACGCCCCCACGGCAAGAAGACGACCGCGCAGGCCGCAAATCGGAGTTCGAAAGCGGCGACCGGCGGCGCCGCGTCGCGAAACAGGTGGCGCGCGGTTGCTGCCGCGGTGGCCAGCTGCGCGAGCGCCGGATTCGGACCGAGCGCCCCCCCTTCCCCAACGCCGCTGTCGTCCCCAAAGGCGCACCAAGCCTCGATCGCTGCCTCGCGGACCAGCCTCTCGAAGAGCGCTTGTGGGAGGCCGGGAACCGCGGAAATTGGGCCGGATGTGCGGTCGGCAACGTCACCTGCGGCGCGCGCGATTTCGCGGTTTTGTGTGTACACCACACGAATAGGTCCGGTTGGATCGGAGGGGTCGCGCGAGAAGTGGGCCTCCAGGCGCGGCCCGTGCGGGGGCGTAGCTTGGGGGGGCCGGCTCGACGGCGACGGGGCAGGCGCTCGCACGTCGACGCCGCGCAGGAAGGCGCCGACGAGCGGGCCGATTTCAAGCACCTCGCTCGCGGCGGCCGCGAGGGCGGTCACGAGGTAGGCGGCTCGAAGCCAGGAGCCGGGCACCTGATCTTCACCAACCCTCGAAATGGCTTCACCATTTGGCCCAAGAACGAGCGTCGCGAGCGTGCCCACCGGCGACGGCTCCACCGTCCCCGCCGTGCCCATCGAGAGCAAGCGCCGAAGGTAGCGGAGGTGGTGCATTTGAAGCGTTGCGCGGGCCGCCTCCACCCCATGTTCGACGACAGCCGCTGCGACGGCCGCCGGGAGGACCATGTGCTGTTTCTCCAGGACCTTTTGTCCGTCGAGAACGCGGGTCACGAGGAGCGGCTCGGGGTCGACAAGGACACGACTTTCGACGGTCACCGCACCGCGATCGAGATCGACGACCGATTCGAGGACGAGCACCGCCGGTGGCGCGCTTGCGGAGCGGAGCCCGCAAGAAGAATCGGCGCCCACGGTTTCGCCGAGTCGCTGCTCGGCGCCCACGGTTTCGCCGAGTCGCTGCTCGGCGCCCACGGTTTCGCCGAGGGGCGCAGCCGAATCTGGGTCCTGGGGGGTCCTGGCGAGCATCGGTTCCTGGGGCGGTTCGGGACGGGGTGCAATCGACGGATGAGGGCGGGCCGGGCCGCGGCGTTTCAACCGCGGAACCATCCCTTCGGTTTCTTCATTTCTGAAGAGAGCTCATTCATCACTTCTGTGATGCGAGCGACGCGTTCGCCCATGACGTCGAGCCTGGTGCGAGTCTGGTCGAAGGTCTCCTGAAGGAGCGCCTGCTGCTTGGAGGATCCTCCGTCTACGCTGGTGCCCACGCGACGAACATCCTCCCCCAACCCCTTGATTCCATGAACCGAATCGCTGATTCTCTCGAGACGCGCGGTGAGTTCATCGAGGACGTTCTTGGCAAGGCCTACATCGGCGATGAGGCCCATCGTTCCGCGCTGGAGCGTCGCCGTCTGCCCCTCAACGAGCTTTCCGATCTGGTTGACCGCGAGGGAGAAATTCTGACTCACTTTCGCTTCAATCGAGCCAACGATCTTGGACAGTTCCGTGCTTGTACGAACGACTCCGGAGAGTTCGTTGCCGACGCGTCCGTCGAGGTCGCGGACGGCGGTGCTGAGATCGACGAGGCGTTGGACGGTCCCCTTGCTCGCTGCATCTTGCATGCGATTTGCCTTCTCAATTTGAGCGCTCACCGTCTCGCTGGCGGCGCGGACGAGCGCTTCGACCGTCGAACTCCCCTTCCCGACCGCCTCTTCGACGCGCGCGATTCCGCTGCGCTGCTCGGCGACGCTTGTTCGCGCGGCGTCTGTCGCCCCCTTCAGCACCTCGGCGAGGCGTTGCTGCTCGCTGACGAGGGCGAGGAGGGCCCCATCGAGCTTGCCGAGGCGTTCGTCCGTCGTCCCAGCTCGGCCGGCGACCGCCCCGTGGAACTGCTCGGCCGCTTCGCTCGCGGCGCGAAGCTCGTGAGTGAGCCCAGAAACGGCCCCCTCGACGAGCTCTTGGCGGGCGGCGAAAGACCCGAGTCCTTCGACGTGGGCGCTCCGAAGCGAATCAAGGTCGGCGGCGATCGCGTCGAGCTTCCCCC
>JAAFHJ010000103.1 GCA_013298325.1 Myxococcales bacterium
GGGGCTCAGCTGCCGCGGGTCGGCGGTCCCGCCGTGGAGCAACTGGGCGGCCAGCACCGTGGTAGGTCCCGGTTTTACGCGAAAAAACGTCACGCGAACGTCGCCGATAGCCGGCTTTTCCGCGTCCACCCCGAGGAAGAGCGCGCCGTGCACCGCCTTCCCCTTCGCCTTCACGTCCGCAGGAGCGGCTGCGAGCATCGTCTCGTCGTAAGAAAGCGGTTCAAACCCTTCGAGGTTCGCCGTGAGGCGCGGATCAAGAGTGTAGGATACAGCGATGGGGACTGCTTGCGGTGCCGGCGGCGTTGCGACCGGCGCGCTGGCTACCGGCGTTGCGGGGGTCGTGGGGGCGCTTGGCGGCGGGGCAACAGCGGCGGCCGGTCCAAGGCGTGCGTCTTCGGCGGTCACCGACCGAGCCGAGTACGGGAAGACGCGCGCGTTTTCGTGGCCGACCGGGTGCTCAAAACGGAGCGACGAAACCGGCTCCCGAACCCAGCGCTTCACATAGACAAGCCCTCGATTTTCCTCTTCCAATTCGACCCACGAGAACACTTCAACGTCCCGAAACAGGCGTGCTGCCGGGACCTTTACGCCGAAGGGTTCGTCGGCCAGCGGCGTCGGCACGGAAAGTTCCCCCGCGACGTGGACGAGCTTGCCGTCGAGGGAGGGGTCGACCCGCTCGGGCGGAGCTTCCACAACTGCGCGAGCCGCCGCCATGAGGGCGCCGGTCTTCGCCACAACCCGCGCCTCGAGGGCGTATT
Source organism: Myxococcales bacterium (assembly GCA_013298325.1). Taxonomy (GTDB): domain Bacteria; phylum Myxococcota_A; class Polyangia; order Polyangiales; family Polyangiaceae; genus JAAFHJ01. The sequence goes on from JAAFHJ010000103.1 coordinate 759, forward strand.
CGGCAGCGGCAACGAGGAGGGAGACGGCAGCAAAGGGCGCAAGTGCCTTCGCAAACCGTCCGAATTTGCTTTTTGCGCTGTCGTTCGCCACGGCGGAGGTTGTAGCGCGCGCCGGCGCTCCCGTCGATTTTCGTGCGTACACCGCTGGCCAACAGGGCGGCTTTCGGGCGGACAGGGGCCGCCGACGCGCGTAAAGAGCCGAGAGTATGAGCGAACGCGCCACCTTCGACCCGAACGCGCCGGCCGGAAAAGACTCCGGCGTCTTCGGACTCCCGTTTACTGAGGAAGATTCGGCCCTTGTATACCTTCCCGTCCCCTGGGAAGCGACGACGTCCTACGGCGGGGGAACCTCGGAGGGCCCTCGCGCAATCCTGGAAGCGAGCAAGCAGGTCGACCTCTACGACCTCGACGTCGAGAAGCCGTACGCCGCCGGTCTGTGTATGTTGCAGGAATCGGAGGAGGTACGCGCCTGGAACGGCGCGGCGAAAGAGCTCGCCCAAGAAGTCATCGAGGGGTGGGGGGAACGGCCGACGGACGAGCTCGAAGCGCTCGCCCAGAAGGTCACCGTCTTCTCACGCAAGTTGAACGACTACGTGGAAGCAGAGACCGGCCGCCTCCTCGATGCAGGCAAAATCCCCGCAATTGTTGGCGGAGATCACGCGGTGCCCCTCGGCGCCCTTCGCGCGGTTGGTTCGCGCGCGTCGAGCTTTGGCGTCCTCCACTTTGACGCCCACGCCGATCTACGCGACGCCTACGAAGGCTTTCAGTATTCGCATGCAAGCATCCTGCGAAACGTCCTCGACGAGGTCCCCGCGGTCACGAAACTCGTGCAAGTCGGCATTCGCGACGTCTGTGAACAGGAGATCGACTTCGCGACCGAGCAGGGGGACCGCGTCGTCATGTTCGACGACCGCACAATTCAGCGCAGCAAAGCGCACGGGGAATCTTTCGCGAGCCTCGCCGACCGCATCGTCGCCGAGCTCCCCGAGCGCCTCTGGGTCACCTTCGACATCGACGGCCTCGACCCGCGCTACTGCCCGCACACCGGAACGCCGGTCCCAGGCGGCCTCGACTTCTCGGAAGCGGTGCACATCTTGCGCACCGTCGTCCTTGCGGGGAAGACGATCATCGGCTTCGATTTGAACGAAGTCGCGCCGAATCTGAGCGACGAAAACGACGAATGGGACGCGAACGTCGGCGCCCGCCTTCTCTATAAATTGACCGGCTTCTGCCTCGCGAGCCGCGGTCTTGCGACGCTCCGGCCCTGATTCTCGAAACACTGCGCCGAAAAGGACGACCCATGAATCCGCTCATTACGCCTACTGTTTCGATCCCTTTTTCCCAGATTGATGCGTCCCAGATCGAACCGGCTGTTCGCGAGCACTTGGCCGTCGCTCAGGCAGCAGTAGCGGCGATCGAGAGCGCTGACCCCGCCTCCGATCCGACCTGGGAGAACACCCTGGGCGCGCTAGAGAAAGCGGGGGAAGGCCTCGAATTCGCGATGGCAATCGCCGGTCATCTGGAGTCAACGATGACGTCGGACGCCGTTCGCGCCGCCTACGCCGCCGTCCAGGAACCGGTGGCTAGTTTTTCCTCGGCGCTCGCGATGAATGCGAAGGTCTACGCGCGGGTGAAGGCCTTCGCGGGGACACCGGCGGGGCAGGCTCTCGTCGGCGCTCAAAAGCGCCACTTGGAGAAAACGCTGCTCGCGTTCCGGCGGGACGGCGCCGAGCTTCCGCCGGCGGAAAAGGAACGGGTCGCCGCGATCGACCTCGAACTCGCAAAGACAACGCTCCAGTTTTCACAGAACGTCGTCGATTCAACAAACGCGTTTTCGTTGTCGATTAGCGACGAGACGAAGTTGGCCGGCCTCCCCGACCGCGCGAAAGAGGCGGCACGAGAAGCGGCAAAGGCACGTGGCCAGGAGGGGTGGCTTTTCACCTTGCAGGCGCCGAGCGCCGGCCCAGTGTTGAGCTACCTAGACGACGCGTCGATTCGCGAAACGATTTGGCGGGCTTACAACACGCGGGCGACGTCCGCCGAGCGCGACAACCAGCCGCTGATGGCAAGTATCGTCGAACTTCGCGCAGAGAAAGCACGTTTGCTCGGGTTTGCGACCTTCGCAGACTACATCCTTTCCGATCGAATGGCGAAAACAGGGACGCGCGCACTTGCGTTTGTAACGGACCTCGCCGAACGGGTGCGACCTGCGTTTGTCCGCGAGCAGGAAGAGCTCCTTGCGTATCGCAAATCGGTCGAACCGACGGCGACGAAGCTCGACCCGTGGGACGTCGGATACTGGGCAGAAAAGCAGCGGAAAGCGCTCTACGACTTCGACGAGGAGGTCCTTCGGCCCTACCTGCCGCTCCCAGCCGTCGAGGCGGGACTCTTCGCCATTGTGGAGCGCCTCTACGGCATCACCGTTCGCCGGGCAGATGCGCAAAACACCTGGCATGAGAGCGTCGTTCAATACGAGCTCTTCTCGGGCAACAATGAGCCTTTTGCCACGGTCTACACCGATTGGTTTCCTCGCGCATCGAAGCGGGATGGCGCCTGGATGCAGGGGATTACGGAGCGCCTCCCGGGGAGCTACGCGACGCGCGCCGTCGGCCTCGTCGCGGGCAATATGACGCCGCCCAGCGCAGGGAAGCCGGCGTGCCTCTCGTTCCGCGAGGTGCAGACGATCTTTCATGAATTCGGCCACCTTCTCCATCACGTCTGCTCAGAAGTTCCCGTGCGAAGCCTCGCCGGTGCCCGCGTCGCCTGGGACTTCGTCGAGCTCCCGTCGCAGATTTTTGAGAACTGGACCTGGGAACGGGAAGCGCTGGCCCTCTTCGCGCGGCACGTCGACACCGGCGAAGAGATCCCGGCCGAACTCTTTGAAAAGATGGTGAAAGCTCGCAATTTCCGTGCGGCAAGCATGGTCACGCGCCAGCTCGGGTTCTCCACGACTGACCTCCTGCTCCACACGAGCTACACGCCGGCCGATGGCGACATCGTCGCGTGGGCGCGGAAAGCGATGGCGCCGTTCGCAACGACGCCGCTCCCCGAGGACTACGCGATGATTGCATCCTTCAATCATCTCTTCGCCGATGCCGTCGGCTACGCGGCCGCCTACTACAGCTACGGGTGGGCGGAAGCGCTCGACGCCGATGCGTTTTCGCTCTTCAAGGAGCGCGGTATCTTCGATCGCGCGACCGGCGAAGCGTTCCGAACGACGATCCTCGCGAAGGGGGACTCGGAAGACCCCGCCGACCTCTTCCGGTCCTTCCGCGGGCGCGACCCGAACCCGGCGGCGATGCTCGCGCGCCTGGGACTCGGCTGAGCAGACAAACGCAACTCAGTTACAAAAGAAACAACTCACCGTTCGTGCCCCTTTTCACGGGGCCGGGGCCACGGTAGAGGCAGGCGCTCCGGGGATTTTCCCTCGTGAGCGCTTTCTCGTTTTCATCCCGAACTCGGTTGCAGCTGAAAATCGGTCCGAAGCAGCCCCCGCGGCGCGCCACGGACGAGCAGGTCTGGAGCAGTTGTGAATTTCCCCCCTCGCCTCGCAACGCTTACGCCGCTCGCCCTCGCCCTCGGCGTCCTCACGCCGTCGGTGGCGCGCGCGCAGGCGCCGACCGGCGACGATCACACCCATGCGGGCGACGAAGCGCCCCACCCGCCGATCGTCACGAAGCATGTCGAGGCCCGCTACCCCGAGAGCGAAGAGCGCGGCGGTCGCGAGTCGGAAGTGGTGTTGACCGTTGTTGTCGATGCCGAGGGGCATGTTGCAAAGAGCGAGGTATTTCGTAGCGGAGGTCCCGCTTTTGATGAGGCGGCCCAGCTCGCGATCCGCAACTGGCTTTTCACGCCAGCGACGCGCGGTGGGAAGCCGGTCCCCTCACGGATCCGTGTGCCCTTTCATTTTGCGCCCGAGGTCACGCCGGTCGTCGATGTACTTCCGAAGGTCCCCAAGAAGGAAGACCCCCAGGAGACGACCCATGCTGCCGTTGAAGCCAAGAAGGAAGCGCCGGCGGAGCAGACACCCGCCGTCGAGAATGTAAGTGTGTATGCACGAAAGAACCCGACGAGTCGTGGCGCTGCCGATTTTCGAATCGCCGTCGACGAGCTCGGGCGCATCCCGCGGGCAAATGCTTCTTCCGTCCTGACGCTGGCACCGGGCATCCTGCTCTCCAATGAGGGTGGCGACGGCCATGCGGAGCAGGTCTTTCTGCGAGGCTTCGATGCGCGCCAGGGGCAGGACATCGAGTTCAGTGTGAACGGGATTCCGATCAATGAATCGGGAAATCTTGAGGCAAATGGGTATGCTGATACCCATTTTGTCATCCCTGAGCTCATTGAAGGCCTTCGCGTCGTCGAAGGCCCCTACGATGTGCGGCAGGGGAACTACGCGGTCGCAGGCTCCGCCGACTTCCAACTGGGCCTTGCAAAACGAGGATTTACGAGCAAGACGACGCTCGGCTCCTTCGGAACGAAGCGGCAGCTCTTGCTCTGGGGCCCCAAGGATCAATCGGTACACACATTTGGCGGGGCTGAACTCTACCAAACTGATGGCTTCGGTCAGAACCGCGCTGCAAAGCGCGCATCAGCGATGGCCCAATACGAGGGGCAGCTCGGCGACAAAGGAAACTATCGCGTATTTGCCCAGGCCTACGCAAACGACTTTCAGAGCGCAGGACTTCTTCGCGACGACGACTTTCGGAGCGGCCGCAAAGGCTTTTACGACAGCTATGACTCCCAGCAAGGCGGCCAATCAAGCCGATTTTCGCTTGGGTTTGACCTCGAGTCGACGACCGGGAAGACCACCTACGGTCTTGCCGCATTTGCGATCGCGCGAAACGTAACGATTCGTGACAATTTTACCGGATTTCTGCTCGACGTTCAGCAGCCAACCCAGGCGCCGCATTCCCAGCGCGGAGATCTGATCGATCGCGCAACGTCGGCGATGACGCTCGGATTCAAAGGCTATTCACGGACGAAATTCGATTTCGCGAAGCAGGAACACGAGGCCGAATTTGGCGCCTACGGGCGCTTCGACGCCGTCGATGCGCTTCAATTCCGAGACAACTTCGGAACCAACGTTCCCTACCAACGTGACATCGACCTCGCCTCCAAGCTCGCCGACGTCGGCCTGTGGGGGGATGTTTCGTGGAAGCTGCACGGCAAAGTCCAGTGGAAGACCGGCGTTCGGAGCGACCTTTTCGCCTTCGCGACCCAGAACAACTGTGCGCAGAAGAGCGTACGACGCCCCTCGGACGGGAACCCGCCGGGGGACGCAAGCTGCCTCGATCAAAAGGATTTTGGCGTCTACCGCGATCCGAGCCAGCGGGCGAACACGGCGAGCACCGCTGTCATGCCGCGGAGCACGCTCCTTGTCGGCCCTTTCCGCGGATTTTCGTTTAGCGTGGCGGCGGGGAGCGGCGTCCGGAGCATCGATCCGAGCTACGTCACCGACGATCGTGCGACCCCGTTCGCCAGGATCGCCTCCTACGACGGCGGCGTGATCTTCACACGGACGCTCGGCGCGTTCGCCGTCGCTGCGCGATCGAGTTTCTTCTACACCCACGTCGACAAAGACCTGGTCTTCAGCCAGACCGAGGGGCGCAACACGCTCGCGAACGGCACCTCCCGAACCGGCTGGCTCGGGAGCGCTCGTATCACCTCGAAACATTTGGACAGTTCGTCCAACGTCACCTTCGTGCGCGCCCGCTTCGACGACACGGGGCTCCTCGTCCCCTACGTGCCCGACATCGTCGTCCGCAACGACACCGTCTACCACGCCGACCTCCCCGTGCGCCTCCTGGGGGACGCCCTCGAGGGTTCCATTGGCGCCGGAATGACCTTCGTCGGCCGACGGGCGCTCCCGTACGGGCAGCGCAGCGACACGATTTTCACGACCGACGCGACGGCATCGATCGGCTGGAAATCGTTGGAATTGCAGCTTTCTGCGACGAATCTCTTCAACACCCAGTATCGGCTCGGCGAGTACAACTTCGCCTCCGACTGGAGCCCCACGAGCGGCGGGGCAGCGCGCCCGACGTTGACACCGGTCCGCCATTTTTCCGCCGGCCCCCCGCGAAGCCTCTTCGCCAGCTTCCAGATCCGCTTCGGCGGGGACTCCTGAACATGCACACTGCAACTTCTTACGCCGCACTCCTTTCGCTCGCTCTGATCGGTGCAGGATGCATTGGTTCCACCGGTGGCGCGCTCGTCTCCTTCCCGGCGGCGGCCCACGGCATCACGCGAGCCGGGGCGGAGAGCCATCCGGATGGCAACCACGCGACCGATCCACTTGAATTTAATACACAAAGTGGCTGGACAGTCGCCCTCTCGCGTGCCTCCGTCGCCATCGGAGCCGTGTATCTTTCGGCCGCGCGCCCCCTTCAGAACGTCCGTGAGAGCGCCTGTTACTCGCCCGCGCTTTATGTCGGCGAAGTTCGGAGCGCCCGCGTCGTCGACCTCCTCGACCCAACGCCCCAGCCGTTCCCTGCCCTCGGGGATGGCATCGCCGATCGCGCATTGAGCGGCGAAGTCTGGCTGGGATCGACGGCCGCGGTCGATGCAGACACCGACAAGACGGTCGTCCTGTCCGTGGCAGGAACGGCGCGAAAGAACGGCGTATCGGTCCCCTTCAAAGGGGATTTCACGATCAGCTCAAATCGTAAGAAAGCGCCCCAATCCGAGGCGCAACCCGGCTCGAATCCGCTTTGTCAACAGCGCATTATCGCGCCCATTCTCGTCGATTTCCCCTTGAGTAACGCCGGCCCAGGGAATGGTCTCGACCTCGAGATTGACGCCCGTTCGTTCTTTCAAGCGGTCGCCTTCGATGAACTACCCGCCCCCCTGGCAGCCGGGGAACCGCGTCTGTTTATTGACAAAGAAGAAGGGCAACCGAGCACGTCGCTCTACCAAGGACTTCGCGCGAATCGCGGCCCCTGGACCTTTCGCTTTCGCCCCTAAGCGCTCAGTCGGCGCAGGTGTCGCAGTGCCCTTTGACCTGGACGTCGACGACGCTGCGGAGGCTCTTCGGCGTTCCGGCGACGGCGGCGACCTGAATGGAGGCCGTCGGAAGGCAGGAGACGGTCCCGCATTCGACGCAGACGAAATGGGGGTGTTTGTGGTTCGTCCCGGCCGCTTCGGGGCGCTTCCGCTCGAAGCGCCAGATGTGATCGCCGTGGTCGCTGCGGAGGGCGAGGCCGGCCTCGGTGAGATCGATCAGGTTCCGGTAGACGGTCGCCCGATCGAAACCTGCATCTTGCAGCTTTTCCGCAATCTCGCCGTGGGAAAGGGGGGCCGTAGCCGCATCGAGCTCACGAAGCACCGCAATCCGCGGCGCTGTGTTCCGAAGGCCTACGCCGCGCAGCGTCTCGCGGAGCCCCTGAACGATGCTGGCGCCGGACGACGGTTCGCTTGCGCCAGCCGCGACGGACGGCGCTGCTGGTCCTTTTGCGCGTCCTCGGAAAGCGGCTGCCACACCGCTGGTCTAGCAGACTTCCGCGCGTTCCTCGCCGCTAGAACGCGAAGGTGCCGTCGAGAACGGTAACCGTCGGTTCGTTGCCGCCGACGACTTCGAGGACAGTCCCGTCCGGCACCTCCACCCACGCTTCATCGGTGAGGCGCTCGGAAGCGATCAAGATCGAAGACCCGGCATCGGCGGCATCGCGACGGAGGACGGCGAGCGTACGGCCAAAGCGGTGGGCCCAGAGCGCCTTCCCATCGGAGAGGACGACGTTGAAACTCCCAAGGTCTTGCCGACCACGTAAGTCTCGAAAGAAAGAGACAAAACTCTGTCGGAACGCCACCGGTTCCGCCGGAGAGACGCCGTCCCGTTCGAAGCGCGTAAGGAGGGCGTGGAAGAGACGCTCGCTGTCGGTGTCCCCTTTGAAACGGGCGCGCCGATCGTCGGCGACCATCGTTTCGAGGAAGGGGACGTCGCGTACGGTGCCGTTGTGGGCAAAGACGAAGCCGCCGTCGGAAAACGGATGCGTGTTGGCGATGGAGGTCTCGCCGACCGTCTTCTGGCGGACGTGAGCGACGACGAGTTCGCCCTGGGTGCTCGCCGCGAGCGCATGGAACACGGTGTCTTCCGAGGCCTGCAAGATCCCTTTGTGGACCGACCACCCCAGGGGGCTACGATGCACGGCAACCCCCCAACCATCTCGATGTTCTTGAGAAAGTTTGGCGAGGCTTCGCGGGGCCTCCCGTAGAAGATCTCGCGCTTCGCAGGCGCGCGCAGAGACGATTCCAAGGAGACGACACATAGCGTCATTCACCATACCCGGAATGCGCGAGCCGTTCGACTTCCCGGCTGCTTTTTTTTGGCGAGCTATCGCAACAGAAGGTAGCGGGAACGGAGCCGCCGAAGGGCGCCAAGCGCCTCGAAAACGTCCGGAATCCCTTCGAGGAGGTCGAGCCGCTCAAACGCAATTTCGGCGAGGCCGGCGGTCGTACGCACACTAAACCCCGGCTGGCTCGCCAGGCGGAGCGCCGCGCGGCGTAGCGAGTGCGAGGCCGCAGTCCCAAGCAGGCGCCGAAGTTGATCCGGGTCGCCGTGCAGGGAGAGCGCCGCGTCGACGACACGGTCAACTACGGGGGGTCGCTCCGCGCCGTCGAGGAGACCACCCATTTCCAAAGTATCTTCCGCTGTTACGGGGGCGAACGTAAGTGCCGGCGCCCCTCGACAAATGAGCATCTGAAAGCGTGCCGCTCGAAGCGTCACGCGCGGGTCGCTCGCCGACGAAACGCATCGCGCGTGCAAGAGCACCGGAATCGAAGACTCCGCTTCGTCATCGGGGACCCCCATTTCAAACCACGCCTCTTCGCCTCCAACAATCGCCGAACTTGAGAATTCGACATTCCACTTTCGCCGAAGGGTCTTCTTGACATCATCCACGCGGCTGACGTCGCCGAGACAGAAGATCGGGTCGAAGAGTGCTTCGAGGAACCCCTTCGCTGGTGGACGGAACGGTGGGAAACCTTCCGGGACGGCGTCGAGGGAGGTGCGAAGGGCGACGAGGTTCGACGTCGCGTGGTGGATGCGCGTGCGGAGCTGATCGGCGACCGCAAGAAAATGCGGCAGCTCGCCTACACCGACCGTTTTCCCTTCTATCGCAAGGACTTCGGCGAGGAGCGGACGAAGATCTCGGTGCTCGTCGAGTTCGAAGAAGTCGTCGGCGAGAGGCGCCGTGAGGGCGCGAATTTCGGCCACAAGCGCAGCCAGACGCTCGGCGCTTGGCGCGGCATTCTCGCGGTACATGCCGTTCAGCGCTCAGGTCGCGCCGTCGATCGGGCTTCCCGCTTCCGTCCACGCGCGAAAGCCACCATCCATAGAAATCACGTTTGTATAGCCCATTTTCTGAAGATTATCGGCAGCAAGCGCTGAGCGAAAACCGCCGCCGCAATAGAGGACGATCTTCGCATCTTTCGCCGGAATTTTCGCTTCGACGTCCCGCTCGAGAACGCCCCGACCCATGTGGATCGCCCCCGGGAGGTGCCCAGCGGCCCATTCGCGATCTTCGCGAACATCCACGAGAAAAAAGGGCTCGCCCGCCTGCTGCAGCGCGTGGACGCCGGCGACATCGGTTTCCGCCACACGGCTCTTGGCGTCGTTCACAATCGCGAGAAATCCAGGGGCGTGTTTCATGACGCGCGAGACTAGCGGAATCCGAGTAAACGGGGCGCATGAGCACGCTCCTGGAAGCCCTCGCCGCGACCTTCCCCGCCGACTTTTTCACGACCGATCCCGCCGAGCTCCAGGAGTACGGCAAGGACTGGACGAAGGTGTGGGAGCCGAAGCCGAGCGTCGTCTGCTTTCCACGGAGCACCGAGGAGGTTTCCAAGCTGCTTAAGCTCGCGAGCTCGCTAGAAATTCCGGTCGTCCCCTCCGGTGGCCGCACCGGCCTTGCGGGGGGTGCCGTCGCCGCAAATGGCGAAATTGTCCTCTCGCTCACCCGGATGCGTCGCATCGACCCCGTCGACGAACTCGGCGCGACGGTCCGCGTGCAGGCTGGGGCAATCACCGAGGTCGTTCACCAGCACTGCGAAGAGCACGGGCTCACGTGGCCCGTCGATTTCGCCTCGAAGGGCTCCTCCCAGATCGGTGGAAACATTGCGACAAACGCCGGCGGCGTGAAGGTCATCAAATACGGATTGACCCGCCAATGGGTGCTCGGTCTGGAGGTCGTGCTCGCCGACGGGACAATCCTCGAACTCAACGGCGCCCTCGAAAAGAACAACACCGGTATCGATCTTCGCCAGCTTTTTATCGGCTCCGAAGGGACGCTCGGGATCATTACCGAGGCGACGCTTAAACTTGCGCCGGTCCCGAAGAAGCTCGACGTCTTCCTGTTTGCCGTCGCCGATCTCGCGGGCGTCCTTCGTTTGTTTCGAAAAGTTCGTAGCAACAAAATCCCCTTGTCGGCCTACGAGTTCTTTACCGACAAGTGCCTGTCTCGCCTGCTCAAACACCGCGCAGCGCGGGCCCCCTTTGAGCGCTCCTACAGCCACTATGTGCTCGTGGAGGTCGACGGCGGCGAAGATCTCGATGGGTTCCTCGCGTCGCTCTTCGACGAGGGCCTCGTGGAGGACAGATCGGAAGAGCG
>JAAFHJ010000104.1 GCA_013298325.1 Myxococcales bacterium
CGGGGAGACCGCACTGGTGGAGCTTGAGGGTCGGGCCGACGACGATGACCGAACGGCCCGAGTAGTCGACGCGCTTGCCGAGAAGGTTCTGGCGGAAGCGCCCCTGCTTGCCCTTGAGCATGTCGCTGAGCGACTTGAGGGGGCGCTTGTTCGGACCGGTGATCGTCTTGCCGCGGCGGCCGTTGTCGAAGAGGGCGTCAACCGCCTCTTGGAGCATGCGGCGTTCGTTGCGGATAATGATTTCCGGCGCGTTCAGCTCGAGCAACCGCTTGAGGCGGTTGTTACGATTGATCACGCGGCGGTAGAGATCGTTGAGATCGCTCGTCGCGAAACGGCCGCCGTCGAGGGGGACGAGGGGGCGGAGGTCCGGCGGGAGCACCGGGACGACCGTGAGCATCATCCACTCGGGACGGTTGCCGCTCTCGCGGAAGCTCTCGATCACCTTGAGGCGCTTGACGATCTTCTTGCGCTTCGCCTCGCTCGTCGCGGTGCGCATTTCCTGGCGCAGCGTCTCCGAGAGGGTGTGGACGTCGATCGACTTGAGCATGTCGAGGATCGCGTCGCCGCCCATCTTCGCCACGAACCGGTCGTCGCCGTATTCGTCGCAAAGCTGGAGGTAGCTGTCCTCGCTGATGATTTCGCCCTTCTCGAGCCCGGTATCCTTCGGGTCGATGACGATGTACGCCTCGCAATAGAGGATCTTTTCGAGATCCTTCAGCGAGATGTCGAGGATATTTCCGATGCGGCTCGGGAGGCTCTTGAGGAACCAGATGTGAGCGACCGGCGTGGCGAGATTGATGTGGCCGAGGCGCTCGCGGCGGACCTTCGACTGAATGACTTCAACGCCGCACTTTTCGCACACGATGCCACGGTGCTTCATGCGCTTGTATTTGCCGCAGTTGCACTCGTAGTCCTTCACCGGTCCGAAGATCTTCGCGCAGAAGAGACCGTCGCGCTCCGGCTTGAAGGTACGGTAATTGATCGTCTCCGGCTTCTTGACTTCGCCGTGCGACCACTCACGGATCTTTTCCGGGCTCGCGAGGGAGATGCGGATCGCGCTGAATGAAAGCGGATCCTTGGGCTTCTCGAAGAACGAGAAAATGTCGCGCATCGGTTCGAACCTTTCCGATTCTTGTGCGACCGGTCACATCCCGGTCGACAAATGTTGCGACCGGTACATGTCCGGTCGACGAAAAACTGCAGAACTCACTTCAAACGAGGAACTCGAGCGGAGAAGAGGGCTCGGTCCCTCCCCTTTCGGGAGAAACCGAGCCTTCTCGCGAGCTCACTCTTCCGCGGCGGCGTCGGTCGTACGAACCTGGCCGGGCTCCAGGAGCTCAATGTTCAAGCAGAGCGCCTGAAGCTCCTTGATAAGGACGTTGAAGCTCTCCGGGAGACCCGGCTCAAGGGTGTAATCCCCCTTGACGATCGCTTCGTACATCCGGGTACGCCCTTGGACGTCGTCGGATTTGACGGTGAGGAACTCTTGGAGGGCGTAGGCGGTGCCGTACGCTTCCATGGCCCACACTTCCATTTCTCCGAGACGCTGGCCGCCGAACTGGGCCTTTCCACCGAGCGGCTGCTGGGTGACGAGGCTGTAGGGACCGATGCTTCGCGCGTGGATCTTGTCGTCGACAAGGTGATGGAGCTTGAGCATGTACATCACGCCCACGGTCACCTCCTGGTCGAAGGCTTCGCCGGTACGACCATCGATGAGAACCGCCTGGCCGCTCGACGGGAGACCGGCGAGTTGGAGCGATTCCTTGATGGCCTTTTCCGGAGCGCCGTCGAAGACCGGCGACGCGTAGTGAACACCCTTCGCAAGCTTGCGGGCGGCGTTCATCACGTCTTCGTCGTTCAGCTTCGAGACGAGATCGGCGAGGCGACGATCGCCGGCGTAGATCTTCTTGATGTGCTCCTTGAGCGTTTCGACGGCGAAACGCTTTTCGAGCATGTACTTGATCTGCCAGCCGAGCGTCTTCGCGCCCCACCCGAGGTGGGTCTCGAGGATCTGTCCGACGTTCATACGCGACGGAACGCCGAGCGGGTTCAGCACGATGTCGACGGGGGTGCCGTCCTGGAGGTAGGGCATGTCCTCTTCCGGGAGAATCCGGGAGACGACACCCTTGTTTCCGTGACGACCGGCCATCTTGTCGCCGACCTGAAGCTTGCGCTTGATGGCGATGTAGACCTTCACCATCTTGATGACGCCCGGCGGGAGCTCGTCACCCTTGGAGAGGCGGTCGATCTTGTCGTGGAAGTGTTCCTGGCGCGCGGCGAGGATCGTGTCGAGTTCCGCGATCTTGCCGGCAACCTGCTCGGCGTCGTCGACGGGGAGCTCGGCCCAGTACTTCTGCGGGACTTCGGCGAGGAGTTCTTCCTCGATCTTCTGCCCCTTCTGGAGGAGGACCTTCCCCTTGTCATCAATGAGGCGGCTCGTCGTCGTCTTGCCGATGAGCTGCTTCTTGAGGTGACGGAAGACCGATTCCCGAAGGATCTTCTCTTCTTCGTCGCGCATCCGCGTGAGGCGCGCGCGTTCCGTCTCTTCGATGGAGAGGGAGCGCTCGTCCTTCTCCGTCCCTTTGCGGGAGAAGACGCGGGCGTTGATGACGATACCCTGGGTGCCCGGCGGGACGCGGAGCGAGCTGTCGCGGACGTCGCCGGCCTTCTCGCCGAAGATGGCGCGGAGGAGTTTCTCTTCCGGCGAAAGCTGGGTCTCCCCCTTCGGCGTGATCTTGCCGACGAGGATGTCGCCCGGCTTCACTTCTGCGCCGATGCGGACGATGCCCGACTCGTCGAGGTCCTTAAGGGCTTCCTCGCCGACGTTCGGGATGTCGCGGGTGACTTCTTCCTTGCCGAGCTTCGTGTCGCGGGCGACGCACTCGAACTCCTCGATGTGAATCGAGGTGAAGACGTCGTCCTTGGCGATGCGCTCGGAGATGAGGATCGAGTCCTCGAAGTTGTAACCCATCCACGGCATGAACGCGACGAGCACGTTCTGGCCGAGGGCGAGCTCACCCATGTCGCAGGAGGGTCCGTCGGCGAGGACGTCGCCCGCTTTGACACGCTCACCGGTCCGGACGATCGGCTTCTGATTGAAGCAGGTCGACTGGTTGGACCGCATGAACTTGGTCATCGAGTAGATGTCCGGAATGTCGGCCTTTTCGCCGTCGGCGCGGACGACGATGCGGGTCGCGTCGACGCTCTCCACGATGCCGTCGCGGCGCGCGATCGCGCAGACGCCGGAGTCGACGGCGAGCTGGCGTTCCATGCCGGTCCCGACGAAGGGGGCATGGGTGCGGACGAGCGGAACCGCCTGACGCTGCATGTTGGCGCCCATGAGCGCGCGGTTTGCGTCGTCGTGCTCGAGGAACGGAACAAGCGCCGCGGCGACGGAGACCATCTGGTTCGGCGCGACGTCCATCAAGGTGATGGTGTCGGGCGTCATCATGTGGAATTCGCCGTTGAGGCGGGAGGGGACGAGCCCGTCGCGGAAGCGACCGTCGGTGTCGAGGGCGGCGGAGGCCTGGGCAATGTACTTGCCTTCCTCTTCGAGGGCCGAGAACCACGCGTATTCGTCGGTGACTGCGCCGTCGACGACCTTACGGTAGGGGGTCTCGACGAAGCCGTACTCGTTGACGCGCGCATAGCTCGAGAGCGACGCGATAAGGCCGATGTTCGGACCTTCCGGCGTTTCGATGGGGCAAATACGGCCGTAGTGGGTCACGTGGACGTCACGGACTTCGAAGCCGGCACGCTCCCGCGTAAGACCGCCGGGGCCGAGCGCGGAAAGACGACGCTTGTGCGTGACTTCCGAGAGCGGGTTGGTCTGGTCCATGAACTGGGAGAGCTGCGAGGAGCCGAAGTACTCCTTGACGACCGCGGAGACCGGCTTCGCGTTGATCAAGTCGTGGGGCATCAGCGTGTCGATTTCCTGCGACATGCTCATGCGCTCTTTGATGGCGCGCTCCATGCGAACCAGACCGATGCGGTACTGGTTCTCCATGAGCTCGCCAACGGCGCGGACGCGACGGTTGCCGAGGTGGTCGATGTCGTCGACGTTGCCGCGGCTGTTCTTGAGCTCGATCAGGTGACGAACCGTCTCGAGGATGTCGCCCGGCGTGAGCACCGTGGTGTCGATGCTCGGGCGCTGGTCCTCGGGGACGTCCTTGTAGAACTTGTAGTTGAGCTTCAGCCGGCCGACCTTGGAGAGGTCGTAACGCTCGGGATTGAAGAACAAATTGTGGAAGAGCGCCTTCGCGGTCTCGAGGGTCGGCGGGTCGCCCGGGCGGAGACGACGGTAGATCTCCATGATCGCGTCTTCCTGGGTCTTCACCTTCTCGGCGAGGAGGGTGTCGCGCAGGTACGGACCGACGGTGAGACCATCGATGAAGAGAATGGCGAACGCGGTGATCCCCGCCTCGCGGAGCTTCTCGAGCTTCGCCGGCGTGAGCTCCTCGTTGCACTCCATGAGCACAACGCCGGTCTCCATATCGATGATGTCGTGGGCGACAACCTTGCCCTGGAGTTCCTCGACGTCGCAGGAAAGGCGATCAAGGCCCGAGTCGCGGAGCTTCTTGATGGCGGGCTTGTTGAACTTGCCCCCCTTCTTGACGACGACGTCGTTACCGACCTTGATGTCCTTCTGGGAGCGCTGGCCCGCGAGAAGGTCAAACTCAAGCGACTTCGCGAACTTCCCGCCCTCTTCCAGGTACACGGTTTCCGTGTTGTAGAAGTAGTTGAGGAGCTGCTCGGTCGTGTACCCGAGGGCGCGCAGAAGCACGGTCGCGTGCATTTTGCGGCGACGGTCGATGCGGACGTAGATGATGTCCTTCGGGTCGAACTCGAAATCGAGCCACGAGCCACGGTACGGAATCACGCGGGCCGAGTAGAGAATCTTGCCCGACGAGTGGGTCTTGCCCTTGTCGTGGTCAAAGAAGACGCCGGGGCTCCGGTGGAGCTGGCTGACGACGACGCGCTCGGTGCCGTTGATGATGAAGGTACCGGTGTCGGTCATCAGCGGGATCTCGCCGAAGTAGACCTCCTGCTCCTTGATGTCCCGAACCGTGCGGCCGCCTTCAGAGGCGTCGTAAATCATAAGCCGCGTCGTCACCTTGATCGGTGCGGCGAACGTCATGCCGCGGGCGCGGCACTCTTCGACGTCATATTTCGGCTTCTCGAGGTTGTAAGAGACGAACGTGAGTTCGCTGAGCCCCTGGAAATCCTTGATGGGGAAGACGGACTTAAAGACCGCCTGGAGCCCGACCTCCTGCCGCTCCTGGGGCGGCACAAACGACTGAAGGAATTTGTCGTAGGAGGATTTCTGGATGTCGATCAGATTCGGGATCTCGATGATCTGATGGACTTGTCCGAGGTTCTTGCGGATTCGAAAGTTGGACTGAACGACGCTCGCCATCGCTGCTCCTGAGGTTGCCGGTGTCGGCGCGCACGCGGGTCACCCAAGGGGGTGCCGACGCCGGCGGATCGGACGAGGGGTGCGCCCTCCGAAGGTACTTGCACAGTGCAAGCAAGTCGCGGAGGGGAAAGTTCGGTGCGGACAGAGGGTCGGCGACCCGAACGAAGTCGAAAAGAAAGGGAAGAAACGCCGATAGGGACGAAGGGGTAAACCCCTTGCCCCGCAGAGTTTTTTACCTGGGTGGGAAAGCTTCTTGCATTTACCGGAAGGTGCGAAGCGGAGGGTCCCCATACCTCCGATCGCGACGCTCCGCAAGCGGAACGTGCGTCCAGGAGTAGGACACCAGAGACACGAATGCCTCCGTAGGCGATTTCGCCCACGGAGGCACAAGGGTTGCCGGGAGGGAGCCACCGAAGTGGCCCTTCCAGCGGGTCAGCTCACTTGAGGTTGACCTTCGCGCCCGCTTCTTCGAGCTTCTTCTTCATGTCGTCGGCGTCTGCCTTGGCAACGCCTTCCTTGAGCACCTTCGGGGCGCCTTCGACGAGGTCCTTGGCTTCCTTGAGGCCAAGACCCGTGAGCTCGCGGACGACCTTGATGACCGCGATCTTGTTGGCGCCGCCTTCGGCGAGCTCAACGTTGAACTCAGTCTGGGCTTCGGCAGCGGCCGCGGGGGCAGCGGCGACGGCGACAGCGGCGACCGGAGCGGCGGCCTTGACGCCCCACTTGTCCTCGAGGGTCTTGATGAGACCGGCGAGCTCGATGACCGGCATGTTGGAGAGGAATTCGACAACCTGATCCTGGGAAACCTGGGACATGACTATTCTCCGTACCTTTGACTTTGGGTCTGCCCGCCCTTTGGGACTCTTGCCCGACGGAACAAACCTGAGGAACTTGACGATGAAACGGTGAACCGCTGGGGATCAGCCCTGCTGCTCTTCCTTGGCCTTGAGCAGATACGCGAAGTTCTGCGCGGGGGCCTGGAGGAGGGCGACGAACTGCTGGCTCGGCGCCTGAAGGGTTGCGAGGAGCATCTGGCGAAGCTCGTTCTTCCCCGGGAGGTTGGCGAGCTGGTTCTCAACGGCGTTGCCGTCGAGGAACTGCCCGTCAAGGATGCCGGCCTTCACGACGAGCTTCTGCCCGGCGTCGCCCTGATCCTTTTTGAACTCCTTGAGGACCTTGGCGGCCGCCGAGGGGTCTTCGAAGCTGTAAGCCACGCCGGTCATGCCGGTGAGCGTCTTGTCGAGCTTCGAGGCCCAGGCTTCGTCCTTGATCGCCTGCTTGACGAGGGTGTTCTTGACGACCTTGTACTCGACGCCGGCCGCGCGGAACTTCGCGCGGAGCTTCGTGACCTTGTCGACCGTGAGACCCTTGTAGTCGACGAAGACGACCGAGGTCGACTTGCCGAAGTTCTCTTTGACCTCTCCGATGAGGGCGGTTTTGCCCTCACGGGTGCTGGTTTGCGCTGCCATGTCAGGCCTCCTCGGTCTTCCCAAGGAACGCGCCGGTGTCAACCTTCACGCCCGGCCCCATCGTGGAGCTGACCGTGATGCTGCGAAGGTACGTGCCCTTCGCGGTGGACGGCTTGGCGCGAACCAAAGCGTTGATGAGTGCTTTCGCGTTCTCCGCGAGGGCGGGCCCTTCGAAGGAGCTCTTGCCGATGCGGGCGTGGACGATACCGGCTTTTTCAACGCGGTATTCGATCTTGCCGCCCTTGGCTTCGCGAACGGCGCTTGCGACGTCGAACGTGACCGTGCCGACCTTAGGGTTCGGCATGAGACCACGCGGACCGAGCACGCGACCGAGCTTACCGACGACACCCATCATATCCGGGGTGGCGATGACGCGGTCGAAGTCGAGGAAACCCTCGGAAACCTTCGCGACCATGTCGTCGGAGCCTGCGAAATCGGCGCCCGCTTCGCGAGCTTCGCGTTCCTTGTCGCCCTTGGCGAACACGAGAACGCGGACCGTTTGACCGGTGCCGTGCGGGAGAACAAGCGCTCCACGAACCATCTGGTCCGCGTGCTTCGGGTTGACGCCGAGGCGGACCGCGATGTCTACCGTTTCATCGAACTTCGCGAATTTCGCCTGTTTGACCAGGGAGACCGCTTCGTCGATCGTGTATTTGCGCGTCTGGTCGACGAGTCCGTCGATCTTCGCGCGATTTTTACTGACCTTCGCCATTTTCCTCCGGATCGGCCTCGGCGTGCTTCGCCGGTGCCTCCCACCCTCGAGAGAACGACGTCTCTACGGGTGGTTTTGAGGTTGTCGTCGCGGGAACCATTCCCGCGTTCAACACATAAGGATTGCGTCGGCAATCCCGAGAGTTTCAGCCTTCGACGACGAGGCCCATCGAACGGGCGGTGCCCTCGACGGTGCGGATCGCGGCATCGAGATCGGTGGTGTTCATCTCCGAGACCTTGATCTCGGCGATCTTCTTCACCTGGGCCGCGGTCACCTTGCCGACCTTGACCTTGTTCGGCTCTTTGGAGCCCGAACCCGGCTTCTTCTGGGTCGCGAGTCCCGCTTCCTTCTTGAGGAGCACGGCGACCGGCGGGTTCTTCAGGATGAACGTGAAGGAGCGGTCCGAGTAGACGGTGATCACCACGGGGATGATCATGTCGCCACCGGCGGTCTTCGCGTTGAATTCCTTGCAGAACCCCATGATGTTAACGCCGTGCTGGCCGAGGGCCGGACCGACGGGGGGGGCGGGGTTCGCTTTGCCAGCCGGGAGCTGGAGCTTGATGGTGCCGGTGACTTTCTTCATGACTCTTCTACCTTGCTCCTACGCGGGGCCCTTCGTGCATTCGTGCAAGCGGGTGCGTAGTTCGTACACAGGGTGCGGGTTCGGAAGCGGGGCTTCGGAACGAGGACCGTTTCGGCGCGCGGGCAACCGAACGAGACAGAATGGAGGGCGCGGCTTACACGTGTAAGCGTCGGCCGTCAAGCGCTTTTTTTCGCGCGTCGTCTGTCGGAGGCCCTTGTGCGAATTTGCATGCTTTTTCAAGCGCTTTCGCGAGGGTCTCTCCGGCCGACGGCTAGCGCGATATCAGGCTCGCTTCTCCACGTGGGAAAACTCAAGCTCGACGGGGGTCGGGCGGCCGAAGATCGAGACCTTGACCTTGAGCTTCTGCTTCTCGGGCATGACCTCTTCGACGGTCCCCGAGAAGTTCGCGAACGCCCCCTCGGTCACGCGGACCTCTTCGCCAACTTCGAAGTTGACGCGAACCTTCGGCTTAACCGCCCCTTCGACGGAGCGGCGACGCTGCTCGTCGATCTCCTGGGCGCGCACCTCTTGGGGGCGCTGGTTCCCGATGAAGCCTAGAACCTTCGGAGTATCTTTGACAAAGTGCCAATTCTCCTCGGTCATCTCCATCTCGATGAAGACGTAGTTGGAGAAGCTGGTCTTCTGTTTGACCTTCTGCTTCCCGCTCTTCAACGTCTCGGTGACCGTTTCACTCGGGATGAGAATTTCGCCGAAGGAGGCCTCTTTGGCCTGCTCCTTGACGCGGGTAAGGAGCGACTCCTTGACCTTATTCTCAAACCCGGAATGAGTCTGGACGACGTACCACTTCTTCGCCATCGCGACCTTCTCCATCAAATGCCGTAGACCTTGTCGGTCACGACCCGCCAAAACTGATCCATGAGCGCGAAGAAGACCGTCGAGACGAGGGTCGCGACGACGACGACGGTGGTCGCGTTGGTGACTTCTTTCCGCGTCGGCCAGGTGACCTTCGCGAGTTCCGCAGCAACTTCTTCGATGTAGGTGCGGGAAGAGTCCCTGCGCCAGTAGTAGAGCGCGAGCAGCGCTCCGAGGACCGCTGCCGCCGGATACAAGTACTCGTCGTGAGGCTCACCGACTGCCGGCTTGTAGGTCGCAAGTTTGTGCCAGCCCGCTTGCCCCGCCTTCGCAAAAAGGAAGGCCGAAAGAATCGCGAAGCCGAAGAAGGCGGCGTACACGAAGCGGAGATACCCGAGGGTGCTGGGCGCTGCCTCTTCGCCTTCGGGAGCGCCTTCGAGGCCCTCATCGGCGACGTCACCGAGCAGCGGACGCTCGTCGGCGCTTTCCGCTTCGTTGGTCGTGTCGTCTTCGGCGGCCATGGGCTCCTCCAGAAAAAGCGGCCGGGGCATTCCGGCGGGCAGGGTCCGATCGCGGATCGGAGAACCGATTATCCGCGGGCGGCGCTTACGTAGGAATGCCGCCCGGGGTGGGGCGGCATCCTTTACTCACGGTGCGCGTGGGGTGCAATCCTTTCGCGCATTTTGTTTGTTCGTAGCAGGGGCAGGGGGACTCGAACCCACGACCTGCGGATTTGGAATCCGCTGCTCTACCAACTGAGCTATACCCCTTCGATGGCCGGTTTCCCGGAGCGTACGAGATGACAGGAACTGTCATCTTGTGCGTTTCATCGCGTTTGCGCCACTATTTCTAGGGACGCATCCGCCGCGTTTGGTGCGCGGCGGAAATCTGTTACTTCGTCTCGAGATGCAACGTGTGCGCTTTGCACACCGGGCAGTGTTTGTTAAACTTTAGCTGCCCTTGCGTGTCTGGACGGCGCGTGGTGCGGTAGTTACGAGTCCCGCACTTCTCGCATTGAAGCGAAATTTCAATCCGTCCTGACATAACACCTCAATGCGGTGAGACGCCGAACCGGCACGCTCGCGAGAGGTGCCGGTTCTTGCGCTTCACACGCGGTCGATCACTCGATGATCTTGGTGACGATGCCGGCGCCGACGGTGCGGCCACCTTCGCGGATGGCGAAGCGCATCTGCTCTTCGATACCGACCGGCGTGATGAGCGAGATCGTCATCGTGATGTTGTCGCCCGGCATAACCATCTTGGTCCCTTCCGGGAGCTCGCAGGTGCCGGTGACGTCGGTCGTACGCATGTAGAACTGCGGACGGTAGTTGGTGAAGAACGGCGTGTGGCGGCCGCCTTCTTCCTTCTTGAGGACGTACACTTCGCCGAGGAACTTCTTCCGCGGGAGAACCGAACCCGGCTTCACGAGGATCTGGCCGCGCTCGACGTCATTCTTTTCAATGCCGCGGAGGAGGAGACCGACGTTGTCGCCCGCCTGACCTTCGTCGAGGAGCTTGCGGAACATTTCGACGCCGGTGACCGTCGTCTTGCGCGTGTCGCGGAAGCCGATGATTTCGACTTCTTCGCCGACCTTGATGATGCCGCGCTCGATACGACCGGTGACGACCGTGCCACGACCCTTGATCGAGAACACGTCCTCGATCGCCATGAGGAAGGGCTTGTCGACCGCGCGGGTCGGCTCCGGGATGTAGGAGTCGAGAGCGGCGATGAGCGCCGTGATCGAGTCTTCCCACTTCGCGTCGCCGTTGAGCGCCGGGAACGCCGCGCCCTGAACGACGGGGGCGTTGTCGCCGTCGAACTTGTACTTCGAAAGAAGTTCGCGAACTTCCATCTCGACGAGCTCGAGCATGTCCTTGTCGTCGACCGCGTCGCACTTGTTGAGGAAGACGACGATGTTCTGGAGACCAACCTGGCGCGCGAGGAGCACGTGCTCGCGGGTCTGCGGCATGACCGAGTCAAGCGCCGACACGACGAGGATCGCGCCGTCCATCTGCGCGGCGCCGGTGATCATGTTCTTGATGTAGTCGGCGTGCCCGGGGCAGTCGACGTGCGCGTAGTGGCGCGTGGGGGACTCGTACTCGACGTGGGACACCGCGATGGTGACCGTCTTCGTCGCGTCACGGACCGTACCGCCCTTGGCGATATCCGCGTACGAGATGACCTTCGCGAGACCCTTCTTCGACTGCACCTTCACAAGGGCGGCCGTCGTCGTCGTCTTCCCGTGGTCGATGTGACCGATGGTTCCGACGTTGACGTGGGGCTTGCTACGGTTGAACTTCTCTTTTGCCATGAC
>JAAFHJ010000105.1 GCA_013298325.1 Myxococcales bacterium
AGTCGTGGGTCCCAGGTCCACGCCGTTCCCCAGGCTTTCGCCGCCCAGAGCATCCCCGTCGCGAGGACGATCACGCCAAAAAGCACACTCATCTCGGCGCCCGCTTTTGCGAACGCGTCGAAGCTGTCGCGCGGTCGAACCAAGTAACCGACCGATCCGAGGAAGCAGGCGGTCGCGCCGATGTAGAGCGTGTAGGCGGACGGAACGTGGAAGTAGAAGATCTTTTGAACGATTCCCATGCGCGCCTCGACCGGCGTGTGGAGGAAAACCTGGAAGATCGTCCCGACGAAGCAGAGCGCGGTCACCGCAGTCAGCCCGTAAAACGCGGCGTCGCGGAGTTTCTGCGATTCCATGACGCGCCTCCTACCACCGATTTGGACCCCGCAGAACGACGGGAACGCCCATGCCCCGTGAGCGCTACTTTTTCGCGGTGAGCGTCGCCAAGAGTTCGGTCAATGCCGGATTTCCGCCGTCCATCGAGCGTGCGAGGTCGAGTTGCAAGCGGGCCTGCTTCACATCCCCCGCCTTCGCGAGCGCCTCGGCGCGCCGGGCAAACTCTCGTGCGGCGGGGCTATTTACGAGTTCTTCCCAACGCTTCGGTGCGGCGAGTCGTGTTGTCGAACCGGCCGTCGGCACGAGCGAAACCCGTGGAACGACCTCCCCGCGGCGGAGACCTTCGTCGTAGCGGGCACGAAGGCTTGGGTCGTCGAGCACACGGAACGCCTCGTTTCCACGCAGGAAAATGCGGCTAATTTTCGCCCGAAAGCCGGCGGTGCGGCCGCGGTGGGCATCGGGATGAAAGGACGCACAAAAACGATGATAGGCGAGCACGAGCGTGTCGTGACGGACGGCGACGTCTACGCCGAGGACCTCATAAAAGGAGAGCATCTCCAATTGAGCGAGCCACGCATCGAGGTAGGTTTCGTCGAGGGCCATCAGAAGGGGGGCGGCACCGAGCGCCCGATGTTCGGAGCCTGCAGTTTACGTGACATTTCCTCGATTTCGTCGTCGTCCGCGATTCCTTGCAGCCGCAGAGAGACCCGCGCTTCTCGCCCGGATCCCTCTTCCGTCGCACGCACGCGCAATGTCCCATCTTGGTCGACTTCAAAGGTCACATTGATTTGCACTTCACCGCGAATCGCCGGCCGGATGCCCTCCAAAAGGACCTCTCCAAGCACGGTGTTGCCCGAGAAAGTCGCCCCTTCGCCCTGGGCAATGCGAATGCGAACGACGGTCTGCCCGTCGGTCGCTGTCGTAAACGAACGCTTTCTTTCACAAGGAATTCGAGCGTTTCGCGGAACGACGAGGTCAACGAAGCCGCCCACCGTTTCCACGACCAGGGCACGCGGAGTCACGTCCACGAGGACTGGCTGGGCGGCCCCAGGGGCGAGCGCCGCGAGACTCTGCGTGGAAATCGGCGATGTCCAATCGGCATTCGGCACCCGGGCCGGCGCCGGAGCGATGAAGGCGGGCGTCGGCCCCGAGCCGGGGGCGAAGGATTCGTTCGTGCCCGGCGATGCCTGCGGACGTGGCGGCGGGAAGGCGAGATCGCCTGGAAATACAGGCGGTTGTGCGCGCTCGAAGGGCGCCTGCGGTTGGTTCGGGGCGACGGCCGGCAGGTAGAGATCGCGGAGGTTCCCGGCGGCGTTCGGCGTCATCGGCGCCTGTCCGATATAGGCGGGCGTCGGGCCCGACCCTGGCGCCCAGCTTTGACCTGGCGGCGGCGGCGGCTGGCTCGGCAGCT
Source organism: Myxococcales bacterium (assembly GCA_013298325.1). Lineage (GTDB taxonomy): Bacteria > Myxococcota_A > Polyangia > Polyangiales > Polyangiaceae > JAAFHJ01. Next base: position 1,745 of record JAAFHJ010000105.1, read on the forward strand.
TCTGCGTGCGATCCGGGCTGCGCAGGGCCGCCTGAGCGGGCAACGGCTGCGTTCGATCGGGGCCATTGAGCTCGCGGCCGTCGGGCGCGCGAACCGGTACAGAGCCGGGTCGCACCGGCGCTTGTGGCGAATTGAAGGGCGAAAACAGTGCGTTTGAGGTCGCTCGAAGATCTGCCCCGAAGGCAGGCGACGCCTGCGAAGGCAGTGTCGGCGTACTCGCTGGGGCAACCGACGGCGGCGCACCAAACTGGGGGACGGGCGCCGGCGCAGGGAACGCAAACGCCTGCGGGGGCGGCGCTGTCGCTGCGTGGCTCGGCCGGAGCGGTAGCGGGAGCGGCGGCGGCATGCTCGAGCGGCGCGGCGCGGCGAGTTCTGGCGGTTCGTCGACGGCGCCAAACGGTCCCGGCGGCAGCGACCCGTGCTGGGGCGGCGTACTCGGACGATTCGGTGACCCGTAAATCGGGTTCTTCTTGTCGAAATTTGTCGGCTCGTCCTCTTGTTCGAGGGCTGCCTGGGCCGGCGACCGCTTGGGGCTCGCCTGTACGGTAAACGGACGCGGCGGCGGAGGAATCGGGGCAGCTCGCGACGGATCTGCAAGCAGCGAGGCCTGAATTGCCGCGCCGACCGCGACCACGATATCGGGATCAATTTCGGCGAGCGGCCGTTTGCCAAAAAACGCCGCCACGCGCGCACGGACGAGCGGAAGGCGCGATGAGCCCCCGACAAGGATAACGTGGTCGACGCTCGTCGCTGAAAGCTGAGCCTCCCGCAACGCCGTCTCCGTTACGCGCAACGTGCGATCGACAAGCGGAACAGCGAGCGCCTCGAGTTCCGCGCGGGAAAATTGAAAAAGAAAAGGCTTTTGGGCGATGACGCCATCGAGGGTGACGGACGCCGCCTCTTCCGTGCTCAGGGTTTTCTTGAGCGCTTCGGCCCCCGCACGGAGCTTCTCCATGAGGTCGGTTCGCGTGCGCACGTCGACCCATTCTTGTTCGTAGAGGCGCGCCACCATGCGATCGACGATCAATGCGTCGATGTCGTCGCCACCGAGGTAGCTGTCGCCACCCGTCGCGAGCACTTCAAAGACGCTTCCATCGAGGTCGAGGACCGTACAGTCGAAGGTTCCGCCTCCGAGGTCATACACGACAACGCGTTGGCGTCGCTCCAGACCGAGGCCGTAGGCGAGTGCGGCGGCGGTCGGCTCATTGAGCATCCGCACGACCTCGAGACCGGCTACGCGCGCGGCGACCTTCGTGGAGGCGCGCTGAAGCTCGTTGAAATGGGCCGGTACGGTGATGACCGCCTGGGTGACCGTTTCGCCAAGGGCGCGCCCCGCGAGGTTCTTGACGTAGGCGAGGATCGACGCCGAGATTTCGGGGAGCGTGTAAAACTTCCCGCGTGCGCGGGCGAGGACCGTGTTGCTCGGGCCGTCGGTGACGTCAAACGGGAATTTCGCGCGGGCCGCCGAGACTTCTGGTGCCGTGAAGGGGAGGCCCAAAAGCCGCTTCGTGCTGAAGAACGTGTTCGCCGGGTCGCGCTGGCGTGCGGCGACGGCAGCGCGGCCTACAACCGGCGGACCTTGTTCCGGAAAATGGACAACGCTAGGAACGAGTGCATCGCCGTTTGCATCTTGGAGCACGCGCGGCACACCGTCGACGACCGCCGCGACGACGCTGTGGGTAGTTCCAAGATCAATGCCGACGATGGTCACGCGTTCGCTCCGCAGACGGGGGGACGGGGGTCGCTAGAATAACGCGGCAGCAAGAGTCGGCGGCCCCCCGCATCGGGCGCCCCGCCTCTTGGGGGCCGCGAGTGTTACCCACAGCGGGCAGCGAGCGCTAGCCCGACGGCGCGCCCGCCGCATTTTCCTCACGGCGGGCCCGCTTCAGGCAGCGTCGCGACGACGGCGTCAAACCATCGCTCGATCGTCCGTGGGAACGGCCACATCCACCCGTAATCGGGGCCCACGAAACGTGCCACCAACCACGACCGCAGCGCGAGTGTGGCGTCTCGACCGAGGACTTCATCCGTTGCGCGAATCGTCTCCTCGTAGGCCTCCCATTCGATCCGCGCGCGGCCGTAGGCGAGCCCGAGCGGGAAGCACCAGAACAAATAGAGAAAAGCCATCGGGACAAACCCAAGTCGCCGACCTTGTCGGAGATGGACAATCTCGTGCCTCAGTAGGATATACCGGTCGACATCACTCATGCGATCCCAACTGTCGGGAACCCAGAGCTTTCCAAAAAGTACGGTGTGATACTGAGTCAGGTAGCTCTTTTGGCCGCCGAGCGTCACTACTTTGAGGAGGCGATCGATCAGCACCTGCATACGGTCGTCGCGTTTCCTCTCGACAGAAAACGTAGGGAATTCTCTCTGCATTTCCGCCAAGAAAGCAACGTGTCGCTGCGATACGGTCATACCGAACTCCTACTCGTCTGCTTCATCGTCAAAGAGAATATCTGGAAAATTTGCCGGGGGTAGGTCCTCGGTGGCCGGCGGAAACCAGCGGTGACCGGTCGCGCGTTGCTCCCGACGTCGCGCCTGAAGGCCATTTGACTGGCGATGAAATCCCGCCTCCTCAAAGAGCGGCGCGAGAGGGCTTTCGCGGGCCGGAAGGCCATTGAGCGTCTCGATCATCCGTGGTCGGCCATCCTGTTCGGCGAGTGCAGAGATGGCGGCCGCCACGAACTTCGCACCTCGCCGGGGGATATCGTCCCCATCCTCCGGCGCAAAGAGGATCACATGCACGCAATCCCGGGAGCACCAGGCGATAGGCTCCCCGTCCTCAAGGAGCACGTGGGCGCCAGCGCTTCGTGCCGGCCGTCGCACCCCAGAACGACCTTCCGCGGGGATTTCGACGCTCCCCGCAGCCCGCGGCCACGGCAACGCCGCGCCCCAGGCGCACGCGGGGTCCTGGGCGGCGATCCACGTCGGACCTTCCGGGCCGGATTGGCTCGTGGGCCGTTCGCGGTCGAAGCTTCGCAGGAGTTCCTCCGCGCCGGGGAGGGCAAATTGGGTGGCACCGCGCCCAGCAACGAAGTGGCCTCGCCGGAGCTTGCCTCCGTCTTCAAGTTGCTTGAGGACCTCGTAAATTGCTGAAAAACCACCCGGAATCTCTTCGTGGGTCGCCGTCTCGCGAAGGAGGACGCCGTAGCGATCGAGGAGCATGCGTACGCGAGCGACGAGGCGCGCCGTGTCGGTCGCTTCCGGTGGCGTCGTGGTCGACCAGCGCCCCCGGAGATCGGACCGCGCGTCCCCACTTCGCGACGACGGGCGCAGCCAGCTCGGCCCGCGCAGGTCGCGCCGCGACGCGCTTGTGGCGCGCGCGCCGTCGAGGGCGCGGAGCGGATCGACGGTGTCGTTCGTAAGAAACCCGGCCCAGACGAGCTCCCACAGCGCGTCGGCGAGTTCCGTCGGAAAGCCACCAATCCGCTTTTGAATATCCGCAAAGAAGAGTGCTCCACGATCTTCGAGGAGCCCGAGGAGCTTCATCGCGGGGGCGCCGAGCGCCTTCCGTGTTTCCGGACTCTGTGCGGGAAAAAGATCTGTGTTTTCAGATGTATAGAAGGCGATGCTTCCCTGCGATGTCCCCCGCCACACTACCGCTCCGGCGGCGCAGAGGCCGTCGAGCATTCGTGGTTGATAGTCGGCGACGCGTGCAGGGAATAGCTCGTCTTCAAACAGCGAAAGCGGCGCCGAGACCCCCTGAAGCTGCTCTATCGCACGAAACAATGCGGCTTCCCCGACGTGCTTTGCCCGAAGTCCTTGCCATTCAAGAAGGAATTTTCCGTAGGCAATTGCCGGCACCGGCTCGACGGCTGCCCGTGCCCGCGCAAGCGAGCCCTGTTTGATTTGGCGAAGGACGTCCTTGTCGCAGTACTCGATGGACGAGCGACCGTCGGCAGCGGCGTCTTCCAGAAATGCGCCCTTTTCCAGGCGACCACGCGCGACGAGGGCGTCGAGAGCCGGAACGACGACGCCGACCGGCAGGCCGAAGCGCGACGCAATTCGCTCGCTGCGAAAGGGGCCGTGCGTCCGCGCATAGCGGCCCACAAGCTGGGCGAGCGGGTTCCACGGCTCCTGCGTATCTACCGAAATTCCCTTAAGAAAAATTGCCGGCACGCCCGGGGGGAGGACGGTCCCGAGCGCGTCGCGATAGCGGGCGGCGTCCTCTACGGCGATCGCACGAAGCTCGCCGGCGATGCGGACGAGAAGCGCCGATCCGCGCGCTTGGAGCGCCTCGGCGAGCGCCCAGCCGGCGCCGAGTTCGGCCTCCGAACGATCGCCGAGGGCGAGGAGCTGGTCGTGGAGGCCATCCGGGTGCTGGGGCGGGTAGGCGCGCCGCTGGAGGCGGTCTTCGACGGCGACGATCGCCTCGGGATCGAGCAGTTTGCGCAGCTCCGCCTCCCCCAGGAGCTTCGCGAGCTGGCCGTGGTCGAGGAGCAAAGCCCGCGCGCGCCGTTCCGCGAGCGGACTGTCGCTGTCGTAGAGGAAATTGCCAATGAACGAGAAGACGAGGCTCGTCGCAAAGGGGGAAGGCGTACGCGGCTCGGTGACGATCACGCGGATCTTCCGCCGTTGAACCTGCGAAAGAAGATCAATTAAGCCAGGCACGTCGTACACATCGCGTAGCACCTCCCGGTAGGTCTCGAGGACGATCGGGAACGTCGGATATTGGCTCGCCACCGCCAGGAGATCGGCGCTCCGTTTCCGCTGGGCCCAGAGCGGCGTCCGCCGCCCCGGCATGCGCTTCGGGAGCAGCAAGCTTCGACCGGCGTTTTCACGGAACCGGGAGGCAAAGAGGCTCGTCCCGCCCAATTCCTCAGTCACGAGCGCTTCGATTTCGTCCGGGTCGGGGAAGAAGAGCGTCGGATCAAGAGGACCGTCTGTGTAGGGTACACGGAAAACGATCCCGTCCTCGGAATGGACCGCCTCGACGTCGCCCGGGTGGCGCTCGCGGAGCTGGGCGAGAATCGCCGTCGCCCAGGGGGCATGCACCCGCGAGCCAAACGGCGAATGGAGGCAGATGCGATGATCGCCGAGTTCGTCAAGGTAGCGCTCGAGAACGAGGAGCTTCTCCGTCGGAACGTGCGTCGAATGGGCCTTTTGTTCTTCGACGTACTCGACGAGCTGCCGTGCCGCTTCGTCGGTGAGAAAATGTTCGCGCGTGAGCGTCAAAAATGCGCGGGAAGGGTCTTTGGCGATCGCCCCAACCAGAGCCCCCATACGCCGGCCAAAGGCGACCGGGCGCCCGGGGCGATCTCCGCGCCAGAACGGCATTTTTCCTGGCTTTCCGTGGGCCGGGAGGACGAAGACGCGGTCGTGGGTGATCTCGTCGGCGATCCAGCTCGTCGCCCCAAGGAGGAACGCCTCACCGACGCGAAGCTCAAAGACCATTTCTTCGTCGAGTTCACCGACGCGGCGCGAGGTCTTTTCGTCCCCACCGGGGCCCGTGCGGAGGAACACGCCATACAAGCCGCGATCGGGAATCGTCCCCCCGTTGATCACGGCGAGACGGAGCGCACCGACGCGCGGATAGAGGAGATCCTCGTTTCGATCCCAGCGGAGTTTCGGTTTGAGATCGGCAAAGTCATCGCTCGGGTAGCGCCCGGTGAGCATGTCGAGGACGCCGTCAAAGAGCTCTTCGTCAAGGGTCGCGAACGGCGCTGCCCGTCGGACGACACGGAGGAGTTCGCTCCGCGGAAGGCCAGCAACCGACGCGCCGATAGCGACGATCGCCACGACCTGCTGGGCGACGATATCGAGAGGATTTCTCGGATAGTAGGTCTCCTCAACGGCCCCCTCAACCATTGCGCGTGTGACGGCGGCGCAGGCGACGAGGTCGGCGCGATGCTTCGGGCACAGCACCCCGCGCGGAATGCCGCCGACTTGATGTTTGGCGCGCCCGATCCGCTGGAGGCCTGCCGCCACGCTCGGCGGCGCTTCCACCTGAATCACTTGATCGACGGCACCAATATCAATGCCGAGTTCCAGCGAAGAGGTCGCGACGATTGCCGGGAGATTCCCCTTTTTTAAACGATCTTCTGTGATTTTTCGCGTCTCGTGGGCGACGCTTCCATGATGCGCGAGCGCGATTTCCTCTTCGGCGATCTCATTGATCGCGGCGGCGAGGCGCTCGGCTTGCCGGCGACTGTTCACGAAGACCATCGTGGAGCGCTGGCCGGCGATCCGGTCGACGATCGTCCGGTGAAGGGGGCTCTCCGGCCGCGCGCGCCCGGTCCCCTCCTCGGCGGCGAAGTGGGCGCCATCGAAGCCGCCGCTGTCGCCTTCCGTGAGCGACGGGTCGGGCATTTCTACTGCGAGTTCGAGGGTTTTTCGCTCGCCAGCGTCAACGATGGTGACCGGTCGTTGCTGCCCGTTGTCGTCGAAGCCGCCGAGAAGGCGGGCTACCTCTTCCAGCGGTTTTTGCGTCGCCGAGAGGCCGATGCGCTGCAAAGGCTGCCAGCCGCCGGCGAGCGCCCGTTCGCTCAAGCGGCGCTCTTCTTCAAGGCGCTCAAGGGTGAGGAAGAGGTGCGCGCCGCGCTTGCTTGCGACTAGGCTGTGGATCTCGTCGACGATCACCGTTTCGACGTCGCGAAGCGTCTCCCGTGCCCCGGATGTTAGTGTAAGATACAAGCTTTCTGGCGTCGTGATCAGAATGTCGGGTGGAACCCTCCGCCGCCGCGCACGCTCGGCGGTGCTCGTATCGCCGGTCCGTACGAAGACATCGACGGGGACCGCCGGAATGCCGAGCCGTGCCGCCTCGATGCCGATGCCGCGCAGCGGAGCGACGAGGTTCTTGTCGACGTCGGCGGCGAGCGCCTTCAGGGGAGATATGTAGAGTACACGCGTCCCTCGGCGCGCTCCGCCTTCGTCGGCGGTCGGGAACGAAAGGCGGTCGAGGGCCGCGAAGAAGGCGGCGAGCGTCTTGCCGGAGCCGGTCGGCGCTGCCAACAGAAACGACCGTCGACCCCCGTCCGCGAACGCGGCCTCCCACGCGCCGGCTTGCGCCTTCGTCGGCGCCCCGAGCGCGCTTTCAAACCACGCACGCGACGCTTGATGAAAGCGCGAAAGAGGTCCCGGCTTCTTTACACTCAAACGAGGATCTGTCCGGCAGTGATTCCGCGCCCGGCGGCCCAATCACGGGCAGCCATCGGCTTTTTTCCTTCGAGCTGCACGTCGATGAGTTCGACAACGCCATTCCCGGTACGGACGAAAACGCCATGTTTATCGGCACGCTCGACGGTTCCGGGGACCACCGACGTGCCGCCACTCATGGCGGGTGCGCAAGCGGTTCGGTGGATCTTTACCGTCTTCCCGGTCTCGCTTGAGAGCTTTGTAAATGCGCCCGGCCAGGGGCTCATGCCGCGTACGTGATTGTGAACAGCACCGGCCGAGGCCGACCACACGATCCGCCCGTCGTTTTTTTCGAGAAGCCGCGCCATCGTCGCTTCGGCGTGGTTCTGGGCCTCGGGAGTGTATTCTCCCGCGACGTATTTCGGGAGTCCCCGCCGGACGGCGAGCGCTCCGAGATCGGAGAGGCGCCGCGACAGGTCGCCGGCGGTGTCGTCGGGGAGGATCGGTACGGCAAAACGTTCAAGTGCGTCCCCCGTGTCCATCCCGATGTCCATCTTCATAAGAGTTACGCCAGATTCGTGCTCACCGTTGACGACCGCCCACGTGATCGGTGCCGCTCCGCGGTACTTCGGAAGCAGACTCGCGTGGACGTTCACGCAGCCTAGGCGCGGGCCGTCGAGCACGTCCTGGGGAAGAATTCGGCCGTAGGCAACGACGAGCGCGACATCGACGTTAGCGGCGCGCACCCACTCCGCAAATTCGCCGGTCCGCAGCTTCGTCGGCTGATGGACCGGGATGCCGAGCTCTTCTGCGACGACCTTCGTCGGCGGAGCTGCGAGCGCGAGGCCGCGTCCGACCGGCTTATCCGGCTGGCAAACGACTGCCTGGACGTCGGCGATATCGGCGAGCGCCCGGAGGCACGGGACCGCAAATTCGGGAGTTCCAAAGAAGAGCGCACGCATCGATCGGTTCTCGTTTTCTTAGGCTCAGAACGCAAAAATCAAAAAACGTGAGGTGGCCTTACGGGCTCTCAACCGGCTCGATAGTCATCGGAATTTTAGCCGTCGTTACCTCGCGATTTTCCCCTTCGACGACGCCAATCAATGGGAGAAATACGCGCAATGTATACTTCCCTTTCTTGAGGTCGGCTCCGGCCATCGCCCGATCAATCCCGGCGTCGTTCCCCCACTTCCGTGCAACGGCATCCCAGCCGGCGGCGAGGTGGATCTTCGCGCCGGGGCGGAGGATCACCCGCGCGGTGCGGACCGGCGGTGGCGCGCGATGGGGCGGAGTTCCCGTCGGCTTGTCGGCTTGCTTGCCGTTCTTGTCAAAGGCGCTGACGGTCGTTTCCAGGCCCGGATTTAGTCGAAAATACAGGGGTAGTTCCCCCTTTGTGAGATTCTCGAGCGTGATGGCGAAGTCGACGTGCCCGCCAGGCACGATGCTCGTAACGGTCGGCGAAACACTGACGGCGAGGCGCCCGCCGAGGCCGACATCGAGGGGGGCGTCGGTCGCGCAAGCCGGCTTGGCGAGGATCGCGTCGACTTCGGTCGCGGAGGCCTCTTGGACCCGACACGCATCGGCCGAATCGCCCGCTTCGGTGGCGACGCCGCCGTCGGGTTGCTCCATCTTCTTCACGGTACCGATCGGCACATCCCCCTTATTCCAGACGTTATCCTTCGTCCCCCCGCACGCGGAAAGCCCGGCGACGAGGAGCGTAAGAGTAGGGAGTGATCGGCGCGGGAAATGGCTAAAGAAATTTGTCAGATTCATTCGATGCACGCTTCCCAGAGATCGGCATTTGGAGCCTGTTTGAGACATTCGATTTCGGAGGCTGAGAGTTCGTCGACGCAGCGCCGTCGCGCCTTTGTGTAGGAGTCGTCCGCTTTCCGTCGGGCAATGACCGCGGCTCGGAGCGCCTCTTTCGCGGGCGCCTCAAGGTCGCGGCTCTTTGGAGGATCGGCGGTCGTCATAGCGAGGTAGCGGTCGACCACCTCCTGGCAATCGTTTTCGCTCGCTTTCCGGCAACCGGTCGCAAGCACAGCGCTTACCGCAAGAATCGGGAGGAGCCCCGCGAGGTTCGCCATGCCGGTTCAAGCTTTCGGTTGGAAGGGGGTGACGGCGAAGGCGTATTGCATCGCCACAAGCTTTTTGCCGCTGACCGTCACGTCGCCGTCGGCAAGGGCCGCGTCAGGCGTGAGCTTCCCGGCGAGAATTCGCTTGTAGGTTGCAACCGACGTCTCGACGACCGCATCGGGCTCCTCGTAGAAATACTTCTTCTTCGTCGCTGAACCTGCCGCAATAACAATAGAAACGCGGGTCTTCTTTCCGCCGATATCGAGGTCACGAAGTGCGAGTTCGAGGCTCCCAGTTACGGCGGTCACCCGTGCGAGGATGCGCGGATCGGTCGGTACGCGCGGGAGATCGCCGGCCGGGAGGGCGGTCGGGAGAAGCGTCTTCGGACCAAGCCAGTCGGCGATGAAGG
>JAAFHJ010000106.1 GCA_013298325.1 Myxococcales bacterium
GGACGATCGGCTACGGCACCAGGGGCCCGAACCGGCGCGGCCGCCCGTGCTGAGTGTTGGGACTGATCGAAAAATCCTGTCTTTTCGTCGTCGTTTCCAAAATTCGACGGGCGGGCAGCCATCGGAGCCGTCGCGGGCCGCGGCGCTCGGCCGGCGGCGGGGGGCATCGGTGAGGCCATCGTCGGCGCGCGGGCTCCGGCGTCGAAGAAGCCTGTTTTTTCGTCGTCGTCGCCGAAGTTTGCCGGCCCGGCTGGGCGCTGCGGGCCGTCTCCGAGGGGGCTCCCGTAGGGGGAGGGAGGGAGCTGCTGCTGGGCCGACGCGTCGAAAAAGCCGGTACGGGCGTCGTCGTCGTCATCGTCGTAGCTCGGGCGAGGCGCCGGGGCCCCCGACGTCGCGGGACCCGGGAAGACCGATTCGACGCGGGCGGGGCCGCCCCCCTGGAACTCTTGGGCGTGGTCCTGGAGGCGACCGGCCCACTGCTGGCGCCCCTTGCCGAAGTGGGTCGCTAGATGGCGTGCAAGTTGCTGTTTTCCATCGGGAACGAGGGCATCAATGCGCTGCCCGAAGAGGCGCGGGCGTGCCGGACGGGCCCGCGGATCGAGGGCGAACGCCTCTTGCATGAGCTGGTCGAGGGCGGCAGGGAAGCCGGGGAACGACGGCCCCAGCGGGTCGATGGTCGGCGCGTGGAAGAGGGCGCGTGCGTCCCGTTCGTTCTCTGCCTGAAAGAGGCGATAGCCGGTGCAGAGCTCCCAAAGCAGCGCGGACAGCGTGAAGACGAGGCCGCGCTCGTCGCGCACCCCCTGGTTCCACAACTCGGGCGTTCCGTAGCCGTAGGTCGCCGTCGCGCTTAAGCGGCGTCCCCGGAGCTCGGCGGCCGGGTCGACGATCTTGACGATGCCGTCGTAGCTCACCGAGATCGCTTCGGGAGCGATCGAAATGCCTGCGTTTCCGGGCATTTCTGGCCGAAGTGCCACGTAAAGAGCGTCGTAGGCGTGGGCCGCCCCCGCCACCGCCGCCGCGGCCGCCTGCCAGGGGATCGGTCGGCCAAATTCGGCCGCTTGCCGAAGGCTCTCGAAAGACTCGCTTGGGACAAACTCTTCAACAACGAAGGGCGGTTCCCCGTCCCGGTCGCCGCCATCAAGGGATACGGCGATGTGGGGATGGGGCGGGAGCCGGAGCGCGACCTGGTGGGCGCGGCGGAAGGCGTTGCGGGCGCCTGGGTCGTTGGCGCGCTCTTCGAGCTGGCGGCGCACGACGACGAAAGACCTCCCGTCGATGGAGGCGAGGTGGAAGCTGGCCGTGTCGTCCCGTCCGAGTTCTTCGAGGACCCGATACCGTCCGGAGCGCCCTTGAAGCTCGAAAAAGCCGTACCTCAACTCCGTGATCCTTCGCGTGAAGCGGCGCCCGATGGTCGCGGTGCCGACAGTTTCGCCGAGTCTCCGCTCGGCAACGACGAACGTGTCTCGTACGGTCCGCCGGGCCCTTCGATCTCGAAGCGACCGTTAAAACCCGCTGCAATCGAAAATCCGAAACCTTCGATACCGCGTTGCCTGGGAAAACCGAAGCGCGAAGTCGCTTTTTCCTTCGGCGGGGAGGTCGCCGATTCCGCGGAGAGAAGTTGTTGACCCTCCGATCGGCCTGGGGTATGTGGCGATGGTCCCGACGGCACGCCGTTGGAACGGTGGTGGGGTAGCCAAGCGGTTAGGCATCGGTTTGCAAAACCGACATACGTGGGTTCAAATCCCATCCTCACCTCCCGAAGACCAGCCCAGCTGGCGACAGAGATCGACGACCCCGTCGGTCTCTTTTCCGTTTGTCTTCGCGCCCGCGTAGGCACCGATTGAATCGGACTGCGATTTTGGGCACAGTCGTCGGATGCGCTTTCTTCGCCGCGCGGCCATTCTCGTGACGCCGCCGCTCTTCTTTGCCGCCTGCGGTCTCACCATCGACACCTTGGTCACCGGGGATGCCCCCGACGCCGCCGTCGATGGAGCGCTCACCCGCGATTCGTGCACCCCGCTTTCGAAGGCGTCGGCCTGCGGCACGAGCACGTGCGGTTCCGTCGCCGACGGGTGCGGCGGGACGATCTCCTGCGGAACGTGCACGAACGATCAAGATTGCCGCGTCGCCGGCGGCGGTTCGAGTTGCGTCGCCCGCCCGCCGAGCTGCAAATCCTGCCAGGACGCGAATGCTGTTTGCGGCTCGGTTTCAAACGGCTGCAGCGCGATGCTCGATTGCGGAACGTGCGCCGCCGGAAAATTCTGCGATTCCGCGAACCAATGCGCCGCCTGCGACGCGTCGACCGTCGCCTGTGGTGGGGCGCTCCCGGCCGGCTGCGCGGGGACCGGGACGCGATGCACAAGCGCCAGCGAGGCCTGCGACGGGCAGAACTGCGCTCCATGCGAAAGTGCGAAGACGGCGTGCGGCGCGATGACACCGGCCGCGTGCGCCGGTGGGCCGAAAGCTGGCGTCGTGTGCGGCGGCGGTGGGACGTGCGTTGGAAACCAATGCGTCTCCTGCGAAGCGGCACAGACGGCTTGCGGCAACACGACGCCGGCCAGCTGTGCTGGGGGCGCTCAGCCGGGGACCGTCTGCGGCAATGGGACCGCCTGCGGCGCCAACGGCTGTGTCACCTGTGACATTCTTCAGACCACCTGCGGCACGAGGACGCCGGTCGCGTGCGCCGCTGGCGCCCAGCTGGGCCTCCAGTGTCCGCTGGGGGCCGTCTGCGTCGGCAACGGATGCAAGAGTTGCGATGCCGCACTGACCGCTTGCGGCGCCAAGACTCCCGCGCTTTGTCTCGTTGGCGCCGGCGCCGACGGGAAGCTATGCGCGAACAACAACGAGCGTTGCTGCGCGAGCGGCCAGTGCAAGATGAACTGCCCTTGAGCGCCGTTGCTCGTCGCGTCCCGCTCGCTCCGTGGACGACCCTAGGCCTTGGCGGCGATGCCCCGGTCGTCGCGCCGACTTCTCTCGCGGAACTGCTCGCTTTTCTTCGGGAAACGACGGAGCCCTTTCGGGTGCTTGCCGGCGGGAGCAACCTGGTCATCGGCGATGGGCCGATCGACGAGACCGTCCTTCGCATCGGGCCGGAACTCGCCGGGATTTCGGTGGCGGAACATCCGGAATACGCAGAAATTTCTGTCGAAGCGGGGCACCCGTGGGACGCGTTCGTCGCGTGGACCGTCGACCACGGCTGGAGCGGCCTCGAAGCGCTCTCCGGGATTCCTGGATCGGTCGGGGCGACGCCGATTCAGAATGTCGGCGCCTACGGGAGCGAGGTCGCCGACCGGCTGGTTTCCGTGCGCGCCTGGGACCGCTCGCGCGCAGAAATTGTTGAAATTCCTGCAAAAGAGTGCGCGTTCTCCTATCGGCACTCCCGCTTTCGGGACGACCTCGACCGGTTCGTCATCCTTGCCGTCACCTTCCGCCTCGACCGCTGCGCGCCTGGGGCGCCGGTTGTGGTGCCTGGCTACGCAGAACTCCGCCGCGCCGTTGGGGAAACCGCCGATGGACCGACGCTTCGGGCGACGGTGATTGCGCTTCGTCGCGGCAAGGGGATGGTCGTAGACGCCGCCGATCCCGACAGCCGTAGCGCCGGGAGTTTCTTCACGAATCCGATCGTCGATGCCGCTCAGCTCGCTGCCGTTCGCCAGCGTGTTGCCGACCGGGGGATCGACCCGGCGACGATGCCGATTTTCGCCGGCCCAGACGGCGGCGAAACGACCAAGCTATCGGCGGCATGGCTCATTGAACGTGCGGGATTTCCTCGTGGATTTTCCCTTTCGTCCGGGGCCCGCGTCTCATGCAAGCACACGCTGGCCCTCGTCCATGCCGGCGGCGGCACGACCGGCGAACTGCTCGCCCTCGCCAGCCATCTGCGGGACGGCGTCGCTGCGGCATTCGGCGTCATGCTGACGCCGGAGCCGGTCTTCTGGAACTGCGCCCTCAGCGGGCGCTAGCTTTTGATTTTCTTCGAAGTTCAGGGGGCGAAGACGCTGCCCGGCTTCTTGCCCGGCTTCTTGCCACCACCGCCTGCGGGCTTGGTGCCCCCGCCGGAAGGTTTGGTTCCGCCGCCCGACGGCTTTTTCGTGCCGGTGGGGGGCGTCGGCTTCTTCGGATCGACGACGGGCGGGTCGACCGGCTTCGGCATTTCCATCGCCTCGAAGGTGCCCGTCTTTGCGACGAGACCGCCCAAGTTCCAAGAATCGCCAGCTTTTCGCGGCTCGTTGTCGCAGATTTCTGCCGACTGGGAGCCGTTGATGAACACCGTGAGGCAGGCCGACGGCGAACCGGCGAAGCGGTCGTCGACGTACTTCACACGCATCGGGAAGACGCCTTCTTGGGTCGCCACGCGGAGCGCCGTCTGGCCGGCGTCGACCTTGACGTCGCACCAGGCCGGCTTCTTTGCCGATTCGACGGAGCAGATTCCGCGCTCGCGATCTTCCGCTTCGAGGATGACGCGGGGGAAGGTCTTCGGGTCGTCTTTTGCGTCGAAATTGCCCCAGGCGAGCTGGATGTAGACGCCGGGCGCCTTTCCAGGACCGCTCACGACGATCCCCATGCCGTCGGCGTGGCGGCCGCCTTCGTCGGTGACTTGGAAGCGGAGCGCGTAGCGACCGACGACGTCGGCCCGGAAACGCACGCGCTCGCCGCCCTGGACGTACTCAAGCTTTGCGTGGGAAGATTTGGGGAATTCGCCGAAGGACCAGGTCTTGTCGACGACGGCGAAGGTGCCGGTCGCCTCGATGCCGGCGCCGCACTCGACGCGATCGCCCGGTTTGACGACGATCTCCGGCTCGGCCCCCTTGTTGCCGTCGATCGAGCAGGTGACCTTCGCCGTCGGTGCTTCGCCGCAGCCGGTCGCTTCGTCGCGTTCGATGTAGAAATGAATCGGCTTTTCCGTGCGATCGATCAGGATCATGTCCTGGGCGAGCGCGGTGCGCGCCTTGACGGGGCAGCCTTCGCCGGGGAGGTCTTCTTTGGCGTAGATGTACATCGCGACGCCGCTCTCGACGGCGGTGTGGAGCTTCATCGCGACCGTGCCGGCCCAGTCGGAGACGGCGACGACGACCATCTTCCGCTCCCAGTCGACCTGGGGCGGCTCGGGGGCGTGGTCGCTGCCGGCGAAGAGCTTCGTCCACTCGTCGGCGCTCTTCACGACGACAAAGCCCGACTTCGCCCCTTCGTTCTTCTCGGTGTCGAGGTGCTTGATGTCGAGCCGTTCGCCCCGCTCAACCTCCGCCGCTTTCCCGGTCTTGAGGCGATGGACCGTGAGCGCGCTGCTCGGCCCGCAGGCGAAGGTGGTGGCGGCGAGCGCTGCAAGGGCCACGGAGGCGACGAGGGCGGATGCCGGAGACGAACGCATGGCGCCGATGTACCACGTTCCCTCCTCTTTGCCGACAAACCGGCGAATCTCGCCGCGCCGGAACCGCGTTCGTGGAGATCTCCGCGCCGTCCCCCGCTTCGCGGACGGACGCGCTAGGCCCGCTGGAAGCGCCGCCAAGCCCAGATCAGGACCGGGATCGTCGGCCCGACGAGCACGAGGATCGCGAGCGGAAAGGAGCTCGGCAGGGTGCCGTTGTTCTTCTGGAGGACGACGCCGCGCGCGTAAATCAGCAGGGAAATGTCGGTCACGAGGACGAGCGCCATCGTCACGATCCCCAAGATACGGCCTTCGGTGCGCGCCTCCATGGGCCGTCCGCTAGCACAAAGCAGAAAGACAACGGGAGCGGTTCCCGTTGTCTTCCGTATCGACTCCGCCGGTCGGCGGTCGGCTTACTTGACGATGTCGCCGCGGGTTTCGCAGCCGAGGACGACGTCGACGTTCGACGCCGGGTCGTTCTGGAGCTTCTTGCAGGCGCCCGGGCAGAGGTCGATGGTCTTCGGCGCTGCCAAGTTGTCGTAATGCCAACCGTTTGCGTCGGTACAGTCCGAGCTGTAGGCGAGGTCTTCTTTGACGCCGCCGCTCGTGAGGACGACGTTGACCTTCTTCGGGTCGAGCGTCTCGCCGGCGGGAGGCGTCGGGACCTTCACGCTGCACGAAGCGGCCTTCGTACGGATGGTGTCGAAGGCGTTGGCGAGCTGGGTCGCGGCGGCGGCCGGGTCGTTGACCGAGATCAAGTAGGCGGCGTCGCCGGTCGCCGGGGCCTGGGGATCGCCGGCGCGGGCGATCGAGTTCAGGTTGGTGAGCGAGTCGGCACCGCTGGAGACGCCGATGACGTAGGTCTTAAAGCCGGAACCGAGGGCGGCGGAGACCTCCGCGTTCACGTTGGCGATGCTGTCGACGAGGTCGTTTGACTGGGTCTCGCACCACTGGGGATAGCCGTCCGTAAAGAGGAGGAGCGCCGTCTTTTCGCCAGCGCCGGCGGCCGCCTGGATCTTGCGGGCGACCGTCGTTGCGCCATTGACCGCGTGCTTGGTCGGCGTCGTGAACCCGCCGTTGTCCGGCTTGATGAGCGCGCTGGAGGCGGTGGCGTTCGGGAGCGCCTGCTCGTAGAGTTCGACGTCCTTCAACAGGTCGAGATCGTTGAGATCGTTGCCGTCGTAGTATTCGTTCTTGCAGACGCGGGTCGAGTCGGCCGAGGAGTTCGCGTCGGCGCTGATGGCGCGCTTCGGGAAGGCGACGAGGCTCGCTTTGGAGCCGGTCGTCTTTGCGTTCGCGAAGAAGGACTTGAGCGCAGCCGTCGAAACGCCCCAGCGGGAGTCGGCGCGGGTGCAGTCACGCTCGGCCGGGAGGGTGATGGCCGGGTTGTTCGGATCTTTCTGCGAGTAGCAGCGGCCGCCCGGGTAGCAGCACATCGACGAGGAGCGATCGAAGACCACGACCAAATGGAAGGGGATCTTCGCGGCGGCGACGGTCGCCGAAGCGCACTTGGTGAAGCCGGAATCGGGGAGCTGGGCGTCGCCGGAGCTGCCGTCGGGGATGTCCGGATTGACCGTATTGCCGGAATCCGGGATCGTGAGGATACCGGTGTCGGGGAAGTCCGAGTTGTCGACGTTGCTACCGCAAGCGCCGAGCGCAGTCAGCGAGCCCAAACCTACGGCGAGTACGATTCCAAGGCGCTTCATGCGAGTCCTCCAGACGGCGAGCGAGAAAGGCGAGAACGGCAAGACAGAGCGGCGCCCTGTCAAAGTTGAATGGACGCGTCATAGCCTATTTTGCCGCCCGCGGGGGCCGGCCTGGTGCGAAATGTGCGCAAAAGTCAAGCTGCCGGTGGATCGGGGAAGGTCCATGCTCGCGCGCGCGCCGCTGCCGGCGGGAGTCGTTGCGCCGACTTCCAAAAGCAAACCCCGGCAAATCGTTCTGATTTACCGGGGCGGCTGGATGACGTTTCGTCACCGGGGCGTACTCAGGCTTTCTTGGCCCAGACCTCGACGCGCGCGTGCTTCTTTGCGTCCAGGTTCCCGTATTTAAACGTGATCTTCTTGATCACACGCTCTTTGCCGGGGAGATCGATCACGCGGCTTCGGGAGCCTTCCTTGAAGAGGAGGCGGGTCGCCGGGGAGAATTTCTCGCCGTTCCCGAATTCGATCTCGATGTCGTAGAGGGCGATCTCTTCCTTTTCGACGAAGATCGCGATGCTGGTGAACTCGGCCTTCGAGGAGGGCTTGATGACGTCGGTGTCGACCTTGCCCTGCACGACGCGCTCGCCGAGCTTCTTCCAGCCCGACTTGGCCTCCGGCTTCGCTGCGAAGGTCCCCGGCTCCGGGGCCGGGGGATCGGCGAAGGCGACCGGGGCGGCGAGGAAGAGCGCGAGGGCGGGAATCAGGGCGAAACGCTTGATCATGGGGAGCTCCGGCGGGTGAAAGGGGCGAGGCGCCCTTGGACGGCGCTCGTCGGCGCTGATTCGACGCGAGAACGTACTTTCCGTCCGCGAGCGCCTCCTCGAAAAATCGGCCGAACGCCTCAACCTGAGGTGGAAAGACCTCGCTGCCTAAGCGCAACCATGTTCTCCTCGGCGCAGTGCGGCCTCACGACCGCACCACACACGGGGAGATTCATGAAACACCAATTCCTTCTCAGCGGTGCCGCTCTCGCGGCATCTTTCGCGCTCTTTGCCGCCTGCTCGTCAGACCCGACCGAGACGACGCCCGATACCGATGCGTCGGTCACGCCCGATGCCGGAAAAGACGGCTCCACGGGCGACGCGGGGCCGACCTGCGGCGCCGGGCAGCTCACGTGCGGCGGAAGCTGCGTAAATGCTCAAAAAGACGTTAATAACTGCGGCGCGTGCGGCAAGGCTTGCGGCGCCGATGAAGCCTGCGAGGCGGGCAAGTGCGCCCTCCATTGCCCCGCTGGCACCGCGGTGTGCGGCACCCGCTGCGTCGACACCGCGACCGACGGCACAAACTGCGGTGCGTGCGGAAAGACCTGCGCCGCCGGCTCCGTCTGCAGCGCCGGCAAGTGCGCGGTGACCTGCGCGGCAGACCTTACCACCTGCACGGGAGGCGCGGCGGCTGACGCCGGGGCCCCGACCGACGGCGGCGCGACGGACGGCGGTGCAGGCCCCACGGGACCGTACTGCGCCAACGCCAAGACCGACCGAAACAACTGCGGCGGCTGCGGCGTCAAATGCGGAACGGGCGAAATCTGCGAAGGGGGGGCCTGCAAGCTCTCCTGCGGCGGCGGCACCCTCCAGTGCGGCAATCGCTGCGTAGACCCGAGCATCGACGCCAACAACTGCGGCGGCTGCGGCGACGCCGACGCCACCAAGAAGTGCGGCGCCGGTGCCTACTGCTCGAACGCCTCCTGCTGCACCGGCGGAAAGACCGGCTGCAACGGCGCCTGCGTCGACGCGAACAGCGACCCGAACAACTGCGGCGGCTGCGGCGTCGTCTGCGGCGCGGCGAAACCCTACTGCGGCAATGGCGCCTGTGTGGCGCTCAAGACCTACGTCGGCATCCAGACGAACGTCCCCGTCGCCGAAGTGACCGCCAGCGGCTGGACCCAGTGCTTCGTCAATCGTATGGACGACTTCGCGACGCCGGTCGCATCGATGACCGCCGCCTGCGCGGGGTCGCGCATCATGATGGCTTGCCGCGCGACCGGCGCGGCGACCCTCCAGCTCATGGCCGAAGCGCCGCGGGCCGACGTCCTCTTCGACACCGCTACCGGAAACGTGGTCCACAACGCGAACGGGACCGACTGGTACTACAACACCTCCTGGTCGATGGGGTTCGCCCCCGCTGGTGCCGGCGTGAGCCGGAGCAGCTGCGACGTCGCATCGACGCAGGCCGATCAGCGGCTGTGCATCCACACCGGTGGCGGCAAGTTCAATGGGGGCTACCGCTGTGGGGCAGCGACCGGCCTCAACAACAGTGCCGCCTACGAGCGTGTGTTCTTCACGAGCCCGTGAAACGTCCGGTTTTCCGGGGGGAAAGGCGCTGGATCCCGGCGCCTTTCTTCGTTTTGTGCCGTTAGGGGTCGCAGGCAGGCGGGCGATCGGTTCGGTGGGTGGCGAAGACCTGCGCCGGGTCGATCGGCGTACGCGGCGTGGGGGCATCGCCGCGCGTCGGCCGATCGGCGACCGGCAACCCGAAGAGCTCGGGGAATTTCGTCACCATTCCTGGGTCGGCGGCGGCGTCCGGGGGTGGGTTCGGACAGGTTCCTGTGGCGATGTACGACGCGGCGACCGCCGTTCGCGGGCGCTGAAAAAAATCGGGAGTTGCCTGGGTTTCCAGGATTCTCCCGCCAGCCAGCAGCGAGGTCTCGCCGCCAAACTCGCGGGCGCTTAGGCCGTCCTCGGTGGCGACGAGCACAGCGGTGTCGGCGAGGCGACAGACGCGTCGCAAAACCTCGCAATAGCGAAAGATCTCTGCATGTTGGAGACGCGCCGTCGGGTCGTCGAGGAGGAGCAGGCGCGGACGGGCACGAATCCAGGCGTATGCAAGGACGACGAGGCGCGCGTCGACGGTTGGGAGATCGAGGAAGGGGCGGTCGACGGACTCGCGCTGCGAAAGGGGGAGCAGATCGAAGGTTTCGAGGAGATCTTCGAGGGAATTCCGTTCGCGACCGCCCGCGAAACCGAGCGCTGCGAGCGCGCTTCGGACCGTCCCGGCGATCATGGCCGCCTGCGGCGCGACGAGCGTCCCGGTATAGCCGGGGGCGAGCCGCTCCCCGCCGATCCAGACCTCGCCACCGACCTCCGCGCCGGGGCGGAAATTCTGGCCCGCGAGCGTCCGAAGGAGGGAGGTCTTTCCGGCGCCGACGGGGCCGACGACCGTGTGGATCCCGCCAAGCCTGACCGTAAGGTCGACCGATTGGAGGATGACCCGGTCTCGGTAGGCGAGAGAAAGGCCTCGAATGTCAGCAGAAACAACCGTCACAGATTCCTCTTCCCCACCGACCTCGAACTGGGAACTCAATCAACCAGAAGGCCCAGGGAACCACCTTTCTTCCGCTCCTCCAATTTCTATTTCTGCAATTGTCTGAAGACCTTCCACCGCATTTCTTGCGCGCTGCAGGAATTGCGCAACGAGAGTCGCCCCTCGAAAGGCTACGCGACGAGCTTCAAATCGACCTCCGACTCGGGGTCGAAATCGAGGCGAATCGAAAGTGGAATTCCGCGCGCCCCAAAGACGTGGAGGCGGGCGGCCGTCTCGGGGACGATCCGATCGAGGGAGAGTTCGGGCCCTTCGATGGTCACTGGTGGCGCCGGCGAAATCGTGACGCCGCAGCGCCGGAGGCTCCCGCTGAGGAGCGTCGCGAGGGCGCATGCCAAATCCCGTGCCCGATCGCGAACCGCCTGGTCGTGGAGGGCGACGCCGGCCGTCAGCACGAGGAGATCGGGGGTGGTCGCGACGGTCAGCGTGGCGCGAAATGCCCCTCCGAAGCCGACGATCGCGGCGACGGTCGGGCCGCGGCCGATCTCCGGCACGGCGAAACCTTCGTGGGGCGTCGAGGCTTGCGCGGGCGGTCGGGATGACGGGCGACTCCGCGCGTCGTCGCGGACGGCACACACCCCGAGGGTATCGAAGAGGACTTCCACAGCCCGGACAATCATGGCGTCGAGGGCATCCAGCGAGCGGCGGTTCATGGGCGGTTCTCCAACGCAAAACCTGCGTGAAAATCGCACGCCGGAAAAGCAGGCGTCTTGCACGCCCAAGTTGCGCAATCGCCGCCCGTGGCGGAAGCGCCGAGTACCGACGACAAACGCGAAAAACCCCTCGTGCCGGGGCACGAGGGGCTCTTGGTCGGCTCAGGACCGGCGAACCGGCGGAGCGCTCATTCTTCCGGCTTGTCTTCCGTGATGTTCGGGGAGACGAGGAGGCGCTTGCTGGTCGCGTCGA
>JAAFHJ010000107.1 GCA_013298325.1 Myxococcales bacterium
GGTTCCGCTGGCACCCTCGTGGTTCTTCCCGCGCCCGTTCACGACGTGACCACTGAAAATCCGATCCGTGTTTCTTGACGAAGTACTGAACGCATGGTTCCCTAAGGGCATGTCCCACGGTACCTCCGCCACCACGCCCGCGCTCTCCACTGCGTCTCGGACGGTCGTTGCCCTCTTCCACGAGGAGCTCGCCGATGTCCGTTTCCCCGACGTCGACGCTCCGCGCGTCAGCGCCGCCTACGCCACCGTTTCCGAGGCCCACGAGCGGGTCGACGCCGCCCGTCGGGTCCTCGAAGCGGCGCTCGCCGAGGAGGCGGTCGCCCTTGAGGCCCTTGAGCGCCTGTCCCAGCGAGCCCTCGGGTATCTACGTATTTTTGCTGAAGATCGACCCGAACTCGCTGCGCGCGTGGAGGAAGGGCTCGGTCGTCCGAAGCGGATTGAACCGGAGGTTTCACGGCGCGGTCGCCCGAAGAAGGCCGGGATCGCCCAGCTCGACATCGTACCGAGCGACGTCCACGACGTCGGGGCCGACGAGCCGATCGCCGCCGAGTGACCCTGCCGCGGTCGCCCGTTCAGTGACGTTCAGTTCAGGGCAAGCGCCGAGGGGGCGCGTTGGGCGAGGCGCTGGGCTTGGAGGATCGCCGCGCAGCGGTCGGCGACCTGGCGCCCCGTTTGGTCGCTCGCGTCGAGGGGGAAGGCGTACCGGTGGGTCGCACCATCGGCGCGGAGCCAACAATCGACGGTGGTGACCCCGTTGACGCGCCGCCCGCAGGCGACGAACCCGTAGCCCTCAAGAATCGTTGCCGCGTCGCATGCGATTTCGAGGAGGTCGGTCATTCCGGGCGGCCTACCAGAAATCGCCGGACCCGGCCATCTTTGTCCCCCCGAATTCTGCGACAATTTCAGCCTTTGCGGGGGGGACCTCTGGCCGGGAAGCGAACGGAAACGTGGGACGTTTGGTCGACGATGACGCGTGGACCGGTACGACGATCACTCATTGCTGCGCTCGCGCTCGGCACCGCCTTCGTGGGGTCCACGAACGCCTACGTGCTTGAACGCGGATCCAGCCATGTCCCTGATCGGTCGACGACGGCAGGGCGGTCCGGTGAGGCTACCCTCGTTGTTCTTGGGGCCGGCGTTCGCCCCGACGGCGCCGTTTCCACGGTGCTCCGGGACCGCCTCGATCAAGCGATCGAACTCTGGAACGAAGGGATTTCAAAGAAAATTCTCGTAAGCGGCGATCACGGACGTGACGGCTACGATGAACTTGGACCGAGCCGCGCGTACCTGGTCGCGGCAGGCGTTCCGGACGAGGAAATCTTTCTCGACCACGCCGGCTTCGACACCTACAGCACCTTCTGGCGAGCCCACCGCATCTTCGGTGCGAGCCGCGTCGTTGTCGTCACGCAGGCGTTCCACCTGCCGCGTGCGCTCTACTACGCGCGCGCCGAAGGGCTCGAGGCCGATGGCGTTGCTGCCGATCGGCACACCTATCCATTCGCGATGAGGTACGCGGCGCGCGAGGTCGTGTCGCGTACGGTCGCGCCGATCTACGTGTTTTTTCAGCGAAAGCCGCGCGCGCCAGGCGGTGGCGCCGGCCTCCTCGCTACAAACGGACACACGACCCACGATCCTCACGAGTAAACGTGGAATCGGGGTCGTGTCGTTCCGCGGAAAGTCGTCCGTCAGCGGCGCGCGATCAGGGGCAGGCGCCGGTCGCTTTGACCGAAATACCCTGGTTTGCCGCCGAACAAGCGTTGCCATAGGTGCGGCCGTCGCAGCCGCAGACCGGCTGGTAGAGCGCCGTGCACGCTTGCGGCTTCTTGGTGCAGGAGCCCCCCGCATCAAAGGTGCCGCAGGCGGCCGCTTGGCTGTAGGAGCAATACTCGTCGCTGGAGCAGATCGTCCCGCCGCGCGTTCCACAGGTGCGCCCGAGGGTCGTCGGCGCGAATCGCGTGTAAAACTCGGTGGCAACGAGGGCGTTATTGTTCGGAACGGCCGTCTTGGTGGCGATCAGGAAGCCGTTTGCGGTCGCCGCTGCCGTGGTCGCCTCGGCGATCGCTGCCGCGGAGGCCTTCGGCGTCGTCTTGTCGAGGGCGTAGCCGGTGGCGTCGTAGACCTTGGCGCTGTTGAGCTTCGATGCCTTGAGGGTAGGGCAGGGGGTCGTGACGCAGCGGATCCCGCTATCGGCCAGCCGGTAGAAGCTACCGCCTGCAGTTGCACCGGTCGCCCCTTTCCAGACTTCCTTCACTGAAAACGACGCGATGCCAGCGTTCGGTGCGCCGAGTGCTTTGAAGGCCCCCTTCACGATCCCGTCGCCGTTCGCGAGGAAATCGGTCGCTTCGTTTTGGGCGCTGCCGCTAAGCCCGCTCGTGTTGAAGTCGAGGGCGGAAACGTAGCATTCCGCCGCATAGGTGCCGTCGGCGCAGCGCGTCTTCGCCGCATTGACGCGGGCCACGAAGTAGCCGCCGCAGCCCGGAGCTGCACAGCGCCGCGCATCACGCCGGGTGACCTGGAAGAAGCCCGTGTTGCTTGCCGCGGTGAGGTCGTCTTCCGCGCTTTCGTCGGCATCCGCGGTCGTTTCCGGCTCCACGGCGCATCCCCCAAGCGCGAGTGCGACGGCGAAGAGCGGGGCAACAGCGGTGACGATCGAGAACGGGTGACGAAGCATGGCAATCTCCTGCGGGGTTCGAAGGCGTGTTTGGCGGGTCGTGTCGTCCGCTGTCGCCTTCGTAATGCGGTGTCGCACCTACCAGCACATGAACGAAGATCAACGCCCGAACGCGTCGGAGACGTCGAATTGTTTGCCTTCGTGTGCCGACGCCGGCGCTACCCCAGCCGGCGCCCCGCGCCGACCGTAAACCGTGCCCACGCCTCGATTTCTGGGGCTACATGGCCATAAACCAGGATCTGGCGAGCAATGGCGTCGAGCCGTTCCCGGGGGGTCCGCGCTTCGTAGCGGCGTAGCTCGGGGAGGGCGCCACGGAGGACGAGCGTCGCCGTCACCGCCCGCCGCGGGCCCCCGGAGAATGCGCTCGCGGGGCCGCCCCAATGCAGGAGATTCGCGTTCCAGAAGAGCAACTCCCGATCGCCAAGCGGCAGCGCTCGAACGGACGCGAGCGGAGCATCTAGATTATTTAAATGATCCGGGTAGTTCGGGTCCTCATCGAGAGGGACCGCGTACATGCATGCGCGCTCGGCGGAGGCCGGACCGACGGCGCCCCACAGATTGAGGAGCGTCGGTTGTGTCCGCGAAAAGCACGCGTCGCCGTTCCCGCGGTGGGGTGGCCAGCCGCGCGAGCCAGGGGCCACTTCAAACGCCCAAAAGTCTTCGAGAAGTTCGTAGTCGCCGACCGGCGCGAGCGCCCGAGCGGCCGCCTCCGCAAAACCGAGCGTTCCGGCGGCGGCAAACACAAAAAGCGGAGGGAGTCCGAGTCGTGCCGTTGCGTCAAAGAGCGGGTCGAAGGCGTGCGCGGTGCTGATACGACCGCCCAGAATTGCAAATCCCTCGCTCGACAATCGCCTTTGAGTTGTCTCTTCAATGCTCAGATTTGATTCAAAAATTGATCGTTCGCCGTGCGGGTCGAGCTGCGAAAGAAGTTCCCGCTCAATCGTGCGAAAAATCGGCCCAAGACCTTCGGTTCCGTTCATGGTAGGCGGTTCCCGTGTACCATCTCTCCGACTACGGCCGCATGTTTGCCGATCGCGGACGGACTGACGCCTACCTGGCCGCCCTCCGCGCAGCCATCACGCCGGGGGCCGTCGTGCTCGATCTCGGCGCCGGAAGCGGCTTCTTTTCCTTGGCGGCCTGCGCGTTTGGAGCGTCGAAGGTCTACGCGCTCGACGTTTCCGAGGCGATCGACGTACTGCCGGCCCTCGCCGCAGCGAACGGCTTTGGCGATCGGATCGTGGTTCATCGCGGCGATGCATTTGCCTACGAGATTCCCGAGAAGGTCGACGTCATCGTCTCTGATCTTCGCGGAAATCTTCCATTTTGTGTCCGTAGCATCGAGTTAATTGCCCACGCGCGCGATCGCTATTTGAAGCCGGGCGGCGCCCTCCTGCCCTTCCGCGATCGGCTCTTCGTCGCGCCGATTGAAGCGCCGGTTGCCTGGGGGGCGCGCGTCGGCCCCTACGCTGCCCCACCCCTCGGTTTCGACATGCGCGCCGCGCGCGAGGGGGCCGCAAGCGAATACCACAACGATCGCGGCCATCCCTTCCAAGCGAGCCAGCTGCTTGCTCCCGCCGTCGAGTTTGGAAGCGTCGACTACGCCAACGTTAGGCCGGCCCCAATCCGTGGAGATGCCCGTTTTTCCTTCGAAAGAGACGGGCTTGCTCACGGTTTTGCCCTTTGGTTTGACGCGGAAATCGCTCAAGGAATCGGCTACTCAAACGCCCCCGGCGAAGACCACGTCTACGGACGCGTGTTTTTCGCGTGGCCGGAGCCGGTCGCTGTGCGCGCCGGTGAGGAGGTCGCCGTGGCGCTGTTTGCGCAGCCGGTCCAGGACGACTACATCTGGGGCTGGACGACGACCTTCGCCGACAAGGTCCGTTTTCGTCAGATGAATAGCGTTCCGCTTCCGCGCCTCTGAAGCGCTCGGTGAATATTGGGCGTTGCCCAGGCACCAACGTTCAGATAGACACCGTCGCTTCGAGGAGAATTGCATGAGCTCGTTGAATTCAAACGCTTCACGCCCCACGACCCAAACCTCGGGCCGTCGCGCGTATGTCGCCCCGCAACTTCGCCACCTCGGTTCGGTTCGCGAGCTCACGCTCGGGACGTCGAACAAGGCCGGTGAGGCCGGCAACACGATGAACATGTGAGATGTTTGTCGCCGTCGTCCATCGTGGCGGAGCGGTAGCCGCGGAACGGCTTGCCCGCGCGCTTAGCCCGATCGACGACCAGTGGCGAGGGCCGCTCGTTGTAACTACATCGGGCGATGCGGCACTCGCCTCCCGCGGTGGAAGTCAGGCGCCTGTGTCGGCCGTTGCGCCCACAGGCGCGCTCCAATTTGGGGCGCCCGCGTCCGACGGGAGCGTCGGGTCCGGGACACGCGTCGCAATCGGCCCCGACGGCATCCGTGTGGTGCGCGGGGTCCCGTGTGGGCAGAGCGTGTATCTTGCACATACCGACGAATTCGCGGTTGTCGCGGGGCGTTTCGATGTCGTTGAGGCAGCCACGCGTCAAGCCGGGCGCGGAGGGGACGTCGATCGCGATTGGGCAGCAGGGACCGCGCTCTTGTTGCGCCCCGAGGGGCATCGGACCGCTCAACGCGGCATTGAGCGGCTGGTCGCCGGCGAAGAGCGCGACGTTTTCGTTGGCGGATCGCGGCGTCGCTTCGAGGGAGCGCCGCTCGCCGAGCAGGCCTTCTCGCCGGACGAAGCGGCAGAAGCGCTCTGGTCGATCCTTCGCGACGCCGTTCGTCGTCAGCTTGCTGGCGCCCGTCGCGTCGCAATTTTGCTGAGCGGAGGCCTCGATTCTTCCGGCGTGCTCGCTGCATTGATTGCGGAAGCGCGCGGCGCCTCTATTGATGAACTTCGGGTACTTACTTGGCATTTTTCTGCCGCAGGCAACGACGACCGCCCTTACGTCGACGCGCTCGCGAAGGCCTACGGGATTGTGCCTTTGCCGCTCCTGCCGCGCGATGCGTCGGCCACTGCGCAAGACGGATTGATCCTCGCCGGTTTGCCGTATCCGATGCTTTCGGCTTCGCTGGAAATTCAAGCAAATGCCTACGCAGCCTCTCTCGGTGCTGATGTTCTTGTGACCGGCGCGGGGGGCGACGAGGTGCTCGCCGGCCCGTTGCAAGCGCTCTCGCAGGTGCTGTTTCGGGCACCGCTCGCTACGGTTCGCCATGTGCTCGCGCTCGAAGTCCCCTGGCCGACGACTCGGCGTGGGCGACTCCTTGACTACCTCGTCCGTCCGTTGCTTCGACCGCTCCTCCCGCCGTCGCTGCGGCTTCGGGGGTGGCTCGCCCGCGAACAGGGGTGGGTTTCGTGGACGGGGCCGTATGGTCGCGCCTACCAAGAGCGTCGCGGGCGCGCGGAGGCGGCACGGCGCATGGTCCCGCGAAACGCCGACGAACGTCTCGCTCGTGTCGTTTCCCACTCGGGGTTCGACACGTACGCCGATTTTCGCACGCAGCTCGAGTACGCGCTCCCCACGCACGCCGCGTCGGGGGTTCGTCGGGTCGATCCGCTGTTAGACGCCGAATTGGTCCGGTTTTTGGCTTCACTTCCGCCGAAGCTCCTTCAAGACGGCGCGCTGCATCGTGGTCTTTGGCGTCGGGCGTTGCGTGGGCATGTCCCTGATTTTGTACGTCTTCGTCGCACCAAAGGGGACCTCGACGGCGCTTTTGGGCTTTCGCAGCCGTACTCTTCCGCGGAATTTCAGGAATTCATTGATGTTCCCCGTGAGTTGGTCGCCCTCGGGATCGTCAACGCCACGCCGTGGGTCACGTACCGCGACGCAGTTCGGAACGCCCCCGACGACGAAAAGCGGGGGGCGGCGCTTGGCTTTATTTATGCCGCCTGCACCGTAGAACACTGGCTTCGCGCGCGAAAAAGGGCTCTGCGATGATTCGCTGGCTCGCGACTTCCCGCCATGAGGGGCACGTGGTGCACCGCATCGGGCGTGACGTCGATGGCAGCCTGGTCGCCGAATGGCCCGGAGCGGCCCACCTCCGTGCGCGTAGGGATGGCCGTGTTTTGGAGCGCTATACGGCAGCTTCCATGGCGGACCGTGAGCGCCGTCGTCTCTTGCGCGGCCCATTTGCGGCACTTGAGCGGTCCCTCCGCAACGAAATCTCGCTCCACGGGGCTGCCGTCGCTCGCGGCGGACGCGCCATCGTTCTTTTGGGGAACAGCGGGCACGGCAAGAGCACGCTCGCCGCGGCACTCTGTGCATATGCGGGGTGCACGTTAATTGCCGACGACGTCGTGCACTGGGGAGCGAACGGTATCTCTGGCGGCGAAGAGGAGCATGCCCTTGACGCTCAATCTGCAAGTATTTTTGCCGGAGAAAACTTCGTCAATTCGGAGGCAAAGACGCTCTTTCCCGCGGAAGTTGTTTCCGAGGTTCCCGTTGAGGCCCTCGTTCTTCTCACGTTTGTTGGGCCCGAGGAGTCGCCCGTCGTCTCCTCGGTCCACGGGGCCGATGCGCTAACGGCCGTGCTTGCCCAGGGGGCGCGATTTGCCTTTGATCCGGCCGGCCGACGCGCCGAGCTTGAACGGGCCCACACCCTTGTGCAACAGATCCCTACACGCCGCTTCGCACGCGCCCGCGACTGGGGGGCGCTCGCACACGGCGCGAACGTTCTCGCCGACGCCCTGCTCCCCCCGTCACCGACCTCCCCATGACCGACCCCGCCGACCTCCGCCTTAAACTCCCGACCAACGTCTTCACCCGCCGCTTCGAAGAGGACGTGGTGCTGCTGGATCTCGACAGCGGTGAGTATTTTGCCCTCGACCCGCTCGGGGCGCGGCTCCTCGATGCGTTGGTATCCGGAAAGACGTCAAACGAGTTCGCCGCCGGCATCGACGGGGAGTTTGATGTCGAGGAGGGGCGGCTTCGCGCCGACCTCGGTGCGTTGGTCGCAGAATTGCTTAAACGAAAGCTCGTCGAGCAGGCCGCACCTGCGCTGTAAAGGCGACTTCACAGCGGACCCCCGCGAGGAAAGTGGCGGCATCGCACACTCGCCAGTATGGAGAACTTATGAGAGCTTTGAAGACCCGCACCGCAACGCTGGCTGTACTCGGACTGGTTAGCGCCGCTGCGGTGTTCGCCGCTGCTGGCTGCGAACTTTCCGTGACCTACGAAGATCCGAACCCGGACAGCAGTATCGACGCGGGGACCGATACCGGCACCGACAGCGCAGGCGACAGCACCACCGATGCCGATGCGACTGCCGATGCCGATGCAACCGCTGACGCCGACGCAACCACCGACGCCGACGCCAGCCCGGTCGACGCAGGCCAGGATGCGTTCGTCAACCCGGACGGCTCTGCCGCGAATGCCGCTGCGATCGCCCAGTTTCAGGCCGACCAGGTCGCCACATTCTGCTCGGCCCTTCAGAATGCCTGCGGCAATCCGGTAGCGTGGCAGGTTGGGAAGTGTAAGACGATCTATCTTACTGGATTTGCAAATCTTTATGAAGATTTGCTCGCCCCCGGCGTGACCGCTGGTGGGCGCCTGCAGCTGAATGCCGCGAAGGCGGCCGGATGCATCGACGCGATCCGCGCGATTCCGCTGCCTGTTCGAACCGCCGCCGAGCACGCCGCGATTGTGAACGCGTGCAAAGACGCGGTTGTTGGGCTTCAGCCGATCGGCGGCGCCTGCCGCACGAACATCGAATGCGCGCCGAACGGAGCCTGCAAGAACATCGTGAACGGCACCGGCACGTGCGCTCCGCTCGATGCCGCTGGCGACCGCTGCGAGTACCCGACAGCGACCAAACGCCGCTCGAATACCTGTTCCTACCACGGCATTGGCGACAATGGCCGTTTCTGCGACAACACCGACAACGTCAGCGGAAAGTGCGTCGACCTCTTCCCGGTCGGCGCTGAGTGCGTCTTCGATACCCAGTGCGCGACGAACCTCTGCGGCCCGGACCCCGACTTCGCGGCGGCCCACTGCGTCGATTCCTACAACGAGCTCACCTCGAACGGAACGTGCGACTACTTCACGATGCCGTGACGTCGCGCGGACTCTTCTGAAAGCCCCTGTCGCTTTGGCGGCGGGGGTTTTCGCTATTTTCCGACGACGGTCACCTGCGGGCATCCGGGGGCGACTGGAAGCGTCGTCCCGGGCGGATTTTCGTGGACTTCGACGAGTTCGGGCGCGCCGTAGGCGGCCAAAAAGGCGAAGTGTTCGTAGGCGCATGGCCGCAGAACCAGGCCGCGGTCGCCCCGGTGGGCAGCGCCCGCAGCGAGCGCCTCCCCGCGACGTTCCGTTGCCGTATTTCCTGGAAAAATGCGCCATTCGCCCGCGGTGCGTGCCGCAAAATAGACGCCCAAGAACGCCACGAGCGCAACCGTCGATGCGCGGCCACGCACCGGCGCTGCACGAAGGGAAAGGGCTACGGCGTCCCCTAAGAAAAACAAGAGGATGGCTACAACCGGAAGCAGCGGACGCTCGGGATGGTGGGTCGGCGCGCCGTCTTTGAGGATGCCGTAGACCAAAAACGCGAAGAGACCGGCAGCGAGGGCGAGGGCGCGCCACCAACGTTGCACAAGTTGATGAGTTTCTTTGCTATTTTTGGAAAGAGCCAAACCGGCCGCGGCCAGGGCGCTCGCGAGCAAGGTCTCCGGGGCGACGGCGACGAGGGCCCGCGGGTAGGTCGCGAGCTTCTCGAAAAACGGGAGCTCGCTTGCGCCGACCCGTTGGCGAAAGCCAGAGACCCTCGCAAAAAAGTGGAGGGCATCGCCATGATTGAGGCGATTTGCCACAAGCCACGCGACCGGACCAAGAAGCGGAAGACACGCGTACCCGAGCGCCGCCTTCGACAGACGGGGCTGCCCCGCGGGGCGATTCGTGAGCGTCAGCAATGGCCACAGCAATGCGCAGGGCCACGCTTCGTAGCGGGAGAGGGTTGCGATGAGGAGGAGCGTTGCCGCGGCCCAGGAGGGGCGGGAAGCGGTTGTTGCCAGCGCGGCGGCGGCGACAGCACCGACGACGAGCGCTTCCGGCACCGGTGCGGCAGCGACCCAGGCGACCCAAGGCGTCGCCAAGAGCAGCACCATCGCCCCATTCAGCGCCGCGCGAGGCAGGCGTCCGTCTCCGACGATCCGCGGAGCGAGGAGAAAAAGCCCGTTCAGGACGGCTCCGGCAACCCGCGCATGCGTGAGCGAGCGGCCGACGATCGCCAACGTCCCACCAAGCAACCAAAATGGGAAGGGGAGCCAGCTTGTGCCCGACGGGTCGAGCCGGGGCGCCGCAACGAACCGCTGGGCGATCGTGATACGCGCGTAGTCATCGTCAGAAATCTGTTGAAATCCGGCGCGATGCAGCGCCCAGCTCGACAGGAGCGACGCGACGAAGAGAAACGCCGCGTCCCCCAAGAGGGCGCGGCGTTGAGGGCGGTCCAGTGTGGTCACCGGTTCAAGGCGTCGCCGGAGCCATTTTGGGCGCCTCTTTCGGAGCCTCGTCCTTGCTCCGCGCGACCCCTTCGGCCTTCTTCTTGGCCTTCGCCTTGACCTTCTCCTCCAGCTTCGACTGGAAGCTCTTGTCGCTCCAGCGCGGGATGCTGGCGAGCGAAACGCTCGTCACGAGGAAAATGCTTGCGAAAATCCAGGTCGCGCGCGTGAGCACGTTCCCGGCGCCGCGGCCGCCGAAGACCTGGGTCGCGGTTCCGCCGCCGATGGCACCGACGCCGCCCCCTTTGCCCTGCTGAAGCAGGACGACGAGGACGAGGAGGGCGGCCACGAGGACGTGGATGATGGAGAAGAGGGTTTCGAGCGCTTTCATCCGGGAAATTCAGGGGCTTGAGCGACCCCAGCAAGGGCTAAGAGACGGTCAAGCGGTCACGAGACTCAACGGGTGCGGAGCACTTCGTCGGCGGCGTGGGCGATAGCACCGAACGCGCGCGCGTCCAAGCTCGCCCCGCCAACCAATGCACCATCGATGTCTTCGCAGGAAAAAAGCGCCTTGGCGTTGTCCGGTTTTACGGAGCCACCATAGAGAATGCGCGTTTTTGCGGCGGCATCGGCGGAAATTTCCGAAAGGCGGCGGCGGAGGTGGGCGTGCACTTCCTGAGCTTCCGCGGGGCCGGCCGTTTTGCCGGTTCCGATGGCCCAGACCGGCTCGTAGGCAAGCACGAAAGGCTTGGCAGGATTTGCGACAAGCACTTGTTTTACTGCATCAAACTGCTCGTCGATGACAGCAAGCGTCCGTCCAGCTTCGCGCTCTTCCAAGAGCTCGCCGACGCAGATCACCGGGACGAGCCCGTTCGCGAAGGCGCTCTCGGTCTTTGCAGCGACGGAAGCGTTTGTTTCGCCAAAGAATTGGCGACGTTCCGAGTGTCCAAGGAGCACATGGCCGCAGCCACACTCCGTGAGCATTTCCGCCGAAATTTCGCCGGTAAACGCGCCTTTCGGTGCATTGTGCATGTTCTGGCCGCCGAGCGACACGTGAACGCCCGCCGACGCACTCTCATGGAGCTCCGCCGAGCAGGAGGCGAGGAGCACAAAGGGCGGAAATACGGCGACTTA